>JAWXAS010000115.1:0-3691 GCA_034439635.1 Bacteroidota bacterium
AACCGATGGTTTTATTGGTTTAAATCAACCTAACCCAAGAGCACATATAGATATGGTTACTCCTGCGGTAAATGGAGGCGAGGAATTTATTATGGCTAAGTGTGCATAAACTAAAACGCTTACTCGTTAAACTTCGTTCGTTCTATCAATTGGATGTAAGAGCGCTTGGCTTGATGCGAATTGGCGTGGCCCTGGTTGTTCTTGCAGATATTACTATTCGTTGGCAAGACATTGGCGCTTTTTTTACCGATGGTGGCTTATGGCCAACAAAGCTCATTCCCAATTTTGGTTGGCAGCCCGGCTTCTGGAGCTTTCATGCCTTAAGTGGAAGTTATGGTTTTGCTACTTTACTATTTTGTTTACATACCGGAGTAGCTTTATTGTTATTGGTTGGTTACAAAACACGACTTGCCACATTGTTAGTTTGGATATTCACCATCTCATTACATAACCGTAATTTATTTATTTTGCAATCGGGCGATGATCTTTTGCGCATTACTTTATTTTGGGCCCTATTTTTACCATGGGGAAATACGCTTTCGTTAGACGCCAAAAAATATATAAGTAAACCCAAGCATTTTAGTTTTGCATCCTTAGGCTATTTATGTCTCATTGCTTCCGTTTACATTTTTACTGTTCTACTTAAAAACAGCAGCGAATGGCATGGCGATGCAAGCGCGGTATATTATGCCTTAAGTCTCGATCAATTGCGTTTGCCTGTGGGAGATTGGCTGTATATGCATCCAGGACTAATGCAATGGCTAACCAAATTGGTGTACATTACCGAGATCTTGATCCCAATTTTGATATTACTGCCAACAAAAAATAAATGGATCAAGCTTTGTTCGTTCACTTTAATTCTCATAATGCATATTGGCATTGGAACAAGTTTATATGTTGGATTGTTTTATATCATTAATATCACAACGGCTCTCGCCATTCTTCCATCAGAATTTTTGGATCGGTTCAAAGTTTTAGCGCGCTCTAATTTTGAAAAAGCAAAACGTAAAAGTTTTTCTGTAATAAAATATGGCGCTAACGCATTTTCTGCGCTTGTACTTGCGCTTTGTTTGATACTGAATTTAAGCTATATGCCTTGGTATAGTTATGAGTTAGACAAGCCGATACATGTTGTAGTAAATACTTTACGACTCAATCAGTTTTGGGGAATGTTTTCGCCACATATTATGAAAGAAGATGGTTGGTACTTACACGAAGGCTATACCGCCGAAGGAAAATTATGGGACTTATATTACAACCTCCCCTATATCTATTCCGACAAACCCAAACATTTGGTGAAGCATTTTAAAAGTGATAGATGGCGAAAACTTGCCGAAAACATGCAGCGCAATGATTACACGTTTTTAAGGCCGCTGTATTGCAAATATTTTTTAAAAAAATGGAACAAAGAGCATCTTAAAAACCAAATGGAAAGCTTAGATCTTATTTTCTTTCAAGAAAATAACGAGGCAGATTACAGATCAAAAGCAATAAACAGAAAGCAATATTGCTTTTGCACCGTTCACGATGAGTAATAGTTGGCTTATAAAAAAATATCTTTCTCATTTGCTCAAAGCCAAACGGGGCGGACATGGCGTGCATTCGCCTTTTGTATTTAAGTTAGCCGAGAATGTTTTTAATACCCAACAGCACTTTTATGCTTTTGAAGAATTGAATACATTGCGAAAAGACCTCAAACTAAACGAAACCGAACTTGAGATAAATGATATGGGCGCAGGTTCCCAAAAACTGCTAGGCTCGAAACGAAAAGTAAAAAATATTGCCTTGTATGGTATAAGCTCACAAAAGCAATCAGAATTACTTTTTAAGCTTGCAAATTATTTGAAAA
This sequence comes from Bacteroidota bacterium, assembly GCA_034439635.1. GTDB lineage: Bacteria > Bacteroidota > Bacteroidia > B-17B0 > Aurantibacillaceae > Aurantibacillus. The sequence goes on from JAWXAS010000115.1 coordinate 1,850, forward strand.
GCAAGGTCATTATTGAATTAGGCACTTCACTTGGGCTTACTACACTCTATTTAAGTTATTCAAATACACATTCACAAATATATTCTTTAGAGGGAAGCGAAAGCCTTGTTGAATTTTCCAAAACCCTTTTTGCAAAAAAAGAACGCGCCAATATTACTTCTATACAAGGTAATTTTGATCAAACACTTCCGCAACTTCTCGCCAAACTTTCATCCTTTGATCTTTTGTATATTGATGGTAATCATACTTACGAAGCCACACTGCGTTATTTTAATTTAGCCTTAGAAAAAAAGACCAACGAATCGGTTATTATATTTGATGATATTTATTGGAGCAAGGGCATGACACACGCCTGGGAAGAAATAAAACAAAACCAACACGTTAAACTTAGCATTGATTGTTTTTATTTTGGAATGGTTTTCTTTAGAGAAGAACAGAAACAAAAAGAACACTTTAAGATTTATATTTAAAAAACTCTTCGCATTAAACACTGTGAAGTTCTCTATTAAATTGGATTTTTTAGGCGGATGAGTTTTTGAAAACGGAGAATACAATAGTATTTGAGTATTTCAAAAACGAAGTTCAACCACAAAAAAACATTTAAGATAGATTCGAATCTTAGAAAATAGAACCGATAACATGCATCAATTTCTCAACCTGACTATGCCATAATAATTTTGCAGATTCCTGATCAGCTTTTGATTCAGCAAAATCAGTTACCATTAACGAAATGTCATTGGTTAGGTCATCACGTTGAATTCTGAATTCAAAATAACTTCCGTCGGTTTTATCTACCCATTGGTAACGGGCTAATTGATTATCTACAGTTTTTAATAAACGCGCTTGTTGCATTTGTCCGTCCCAAATAAATGTATAAATACCATTACGAATATTTACATCATCGCAGAACCATTCCGACAAACCGCTTGCTGTTGAAAAGAACTCATACAACATTTCCGATGAAGCTCTGCATCCAAATTCAAGTTCAAATTTACCGTTAGGTTCTTTTTCAACCTTAACGGCATAAGCGCCTTGTTTCTTTACAGGGTTGGTTATTGAACTTGTGATAGAAGCAATTTTAGAGGCCGACAATTGAGGAATTTCAGTTTTTGGTATCGTGTTCATGATGGCCAAAACTTCATTCTTCTTTTCTTCCGCTATTTCCTTTTTAGTTAAAACAATTTTCTCTTCAACCGGTTTAGAAATAACAACTTTCTTTTCAAGAACTTTTGGTCCGCCAGTGGCGGATTCTTTTTTAATCTCTTTTTTAGCTACAACTTTTACAGCCTTTTCAGGTTTAACTATTTTTGCAGGTATTGGACGAGCAGGTTTTATTGGTTTTGAAGCCTTTACAACTTTCTTAGGAGCAAGTTTCTTCTTAGCTATAGGTTTCTTTACAACTTTCTTTTTTGTTGGCGCTTTTTTAATCACTTTTTTCACGGATTTTTTTACAGCAGGCTTTGCAGCCTTCTTTATGTTTTTAGAAGACCCCTTAGCTTTTCCAGACGAACCTTTATTTTTCTTCGACATAGCTTAGAAATTTCTGGAAATGTATCAAAAATTTCCCTCTTGGCAAAATAAAGGGCGGATTATATTTGAAAGGCAAAATACCTATCCTATCGGTTAATCAATTTCCATTTAAAATCATAAAGCGCTCATTTTTAGTATTTTAATTAAAATCCTTGCAGCCAAACTATGAAACATTTAAAAGCAAAAAGCCTCTCTAATTATATAGAAAGGCTTCTTTTGCTTCTTTGTAGCGGAGGGGGGACTCGAACCCCCGACCTCAGGGTTATGAATCCTGTGCTCTAACCAGCTGAGCTACCCCGCCATATTAGGTTC
>JAWXAS010000116.1:0-29452 GCA_034439635.1 Bacteroidota bacterium
AATTGATGTAACACATCCTTTTTACGCAAATTTATTAGCGTATTATAAAATGGGCGAGGGTAGCGGACAAACGTTGAACGATAGTAAAAATGCGCTAGCATCTGCCGGAGTTAATTTACAATGGAGTTATGAGCGTGGTGATAAATTAAATCGCATGTTTTACGAAACAAATATTCGTCCTAGTGTTGTGTTTTTTAAAGGAACCTATTCAACCACATCAACTACTTTAACAGTGCGCGATTCAGTAGCGCGTGCACCGCATGTAATACAATCCTTTTCTATTACAGATAATTCTACAGTTACACCAATGGCGCATGATGCAGTTGTTCTTGTTTCAACGAGTAATTCATTTCAGGCTGTAGCATCAAATGTTTATGATGGAGATAACAATAATGTAATAACCGGCACAATTGCTATAACGCCAAGCGGCACATTAGTGATCAATAATTTGAATTATTTTGAAAGATATCCTTTCTATAATGAGATATTATCGTTTGTTACACCATATGGTAAGGGATTGAGTTTGGGAGTAAATGGAAAGGCGTGGTATTATGATGTAACAGACTTTGCTCCAATTTTGCAAAACGGAAAACGTTTAGTGATGACGTTGGGCGGACAATATCAAGAACAAATGGATATTGATTTTTATTTCATTGTAGGAACGCCACCACGAACGGTTTTAGAATTTAATCAATTGTGGCAAGGAACAAATCGTACGGGAGCACCGAGTATTGGAAGCATTAATAACCAAAGTTTTTATCCTCCAACAGCGTTCTCAACTTTAGTAACAGGTAAACAATTTAAAATGCGCAGCTCTATTACAGGGCACGGTTCCGAAGGTGAGTTTCACCAAAATGGCGGGCAAGTTACTCACTCGTTAAATGTTAATGGAGGACCAAATGAATTCTCGTGGTTCATCACTAAAAAATGTTCCGATATTCCTGTTTTCCCGCAAGGCGGAACATGGTTATACGATCGTCAAGGATGGTGTCCGGGCGAAACAAGTATTTTAAAAGAATATTACATAACACCTTATGTTACGCCGGGCTCTACAGTTACATTAGATTATAATTGTGCAAATCCTTCGGTAGCAAGTGGAGATTACAGATATCAGGAAGCACATCAATTAGTAACTTATGGTGGCGCTAACTTTTCGTTAGATGTTTCTATTTTGGATGTTAAGGAGCCAAGTAATAAAGTTTCGTATACTCGGCAAAATGCCATGTGTTCTAATCCAAAATTAGTTGTGCAAAATACAGGCTCAACATCTATTTCAAGTATTGAGTTTGATTACTGGTTAAACAATAGTGCAACAAAACAAACATATACGTGGACTGGCACGTTAGCATTTTTAGATACCGTTACTGTTAAATTACCAATAAGTGGTTTATGGCAAAGTGCTTTGCAGGCAACTAATAATGTATTTCATGCCGAGATCAAAAAAGTGAACAGCGTAGCAGATGATTATGTATACAATAATAAGTATCATTCGCCATTTACCAAGGCCGAACAACTGCCTGATAATTTTACAGTAGAGTTCAAGTCGAATAATTATATACCACACAACGCGTATAAAATTTATGATGATAATGGAAATGTGGTGGCATCACGAACCGGCACAACGGCAGTTACCATTTATAATGATTCATATGTGCTTACAGGTTGTTACCGCTTAGTACTAACCGATGTGGGAATGGATGGATTAAATTGGTGGGCAAATACGGCGCAAGGAACAGGCTATCTTCGATTTAAAGACGCTTCAGGAAATATATTAAAAACACTTCAATCCGATTTTGGAGCTTATATTGAATACAGTTTTACAACCTTTCCAACAACTTCGGTGATCGAGCAAAGCAACGGAACGTATGTGAACATATTTCCAAATCCTGCGCACAATAATTTTGTAATGAACGGAAATGGTTTAGAATTTTCTGAAGTTAAAGTGATAAATATTCTAGGTAGCCTTATCTCATCTCACAAAATTGGAAATGAAACAACGTTTAATTACGATTCATCACAATTATCGGCAGGCATTTATTTTGTAGTAATTACAAAAGACGGGAAAAGCTCTACCAAGAAGATGGTGATAAATTAAGCTCTATTCAGTAATAGAGCAAAAAAAGTTCCTCACGACATCGTGAGGGACTTTTTTGTTTGAGATAGGAGATTAGTCCCTCATGAGTTTGAGGACTTTAGTTTCTTTTTCTGTTTTTATAGTAACGAAATAAATCCCAGAAGAAAATTCTGATGTGTTTATTGTTCCGGTTGAATGGATCAAGGCTTGTTTTATGGTTTCACCAACCATATTCCGAATACAAACTTCCATTTCGCCATTTGATATAAAATTTAATTTATTACTGAACGGATTTGGAAAGATGGCGGCGACCTCAATCTTATTTGCCTCAAATAAACTTGTACACGGATCAACCGTTTGCAGGATGGTAAAACTAGAAACACAATAGCCATTTTTTCCGGTAACCGTGTAAGTTGTATTAGCCGTTGGAGAAATATTAATAGTAGATGTATTAGCGCTGGTATTCCAAGTATAAGTTGTTGCGCCACTTGCCGTAAGAACAGCGGAATTACCTGTACATAAAATAGAATCTGTACTTACTGCCGATACCATTGGTGTAGTTACAAAACCTACTGTTACAATTCTTTCTGCAGTAGAAGTAGCGGCACCACTTGGCAACCCACTCCCGTAAGCATTAAGGGTATAGGTTCCCATTCCCGGAAATTGCATGCTAATAGCTGTGCCTGTTATTGGTGTAAGTGTTGCCGTAGCCGGAGTAACTGCCCAAGTATAACTTGTATTTCCAATGGCAACATTATTAATACTTGCTGTTGAATTTGCTGTTAAACAATCTACGTTCGAACTTGTAGTAATGGTTAATTCAGAAAGTCGGATCTCGTCGATCGCAACGCTCGGACTTCCGCCTGTTGGATCGTTACTGTACCAGTGAAAACCTAATTTTACGTTATTATTATTCGACAAGGTAGTTGGTAATCCAATGTTGTAAAATGACCACAAACCCTGTAAGCCACAGGTTGAATTATTTGTTTGCCCCATTGTAACTAAAAAATTCCATGTAGCACCGCCATCACCAGAATATTCAATATCACAATAATCATTAGTTGGAATTCCACCTAGAATGTAAGTGAAGCTTAATTGAATGAATTTTTTCCCCGAACAATCAATAACCGGAGTTTCCACGCGCTTATTGGTGTACGAAATTGGACCACCATAATAAGAGGCGCCTACATCTACTACAGGAGTTGGAAGAAGCACGTTTCGTCCAATATGTAATGTGCGGTTATTTGGTCCGCCGCAGGTAATTCCACCACAAATACCAACCGGCTGTCCTTGTTCCGAAGAACTAATGAACCATTGGTTAGCATCTGGTCCGTTCATAAACGGTAAAGAAAATGAAGTAATTGCCCAGGCTCCGTTAGTTGGTGTAGCAACAACAGTTGCAGCTTGCCCACTGTTACATCCTGTTCCAAATGTTTCGGTCCAAAATGCTTGTTGAGAATACGTTTTTGAAATGAATAAGCTTAAAAAAGTAAAAAAGTATAATTTTTTCATAAAATGATTTATGATACTAATATAAAACAAAAAAGCCCTCCCGAGTTAACGAGAGGGCTTTCTTTTAATTATTTTATTATTCTTTTACTACTCTCAGAGTTTTTATTCCACTCTCACCTTTCATAGAAACAATATAAACACCCTTTGGAAGATCGGCAGTTTGCATTGAGCCGTTATTTTTGAATGTAGTTTGTTTAATGATCTGCCCTATAGAATTATACATGGTCACATCCACAGTTTCATTTGCTATGAATTTTAGCTCATCGCTAAATGGAATAGGATATGCTTTGTAAGATTCTGTTCCTAAATTATATTCACTTACTCCTGTACACCATGCTACATTTTGTACGAATGTGTAAGTTGTAGCACATCCGTTGCTATATCCGGTAACAGCATATGTTGTGCTCAATACAGGCGTTATAATAATACTTGAAGTAGTTGGGCCAGTGCTCCATGAATAGGTACTTGCTCCAGATGCAAATAATGTTGCTGTTGTTCCGGCGCATAACAACGTACTTGAAGTGCTTGCCGAAACATTAGGATTAGTGTTAACCGTAATGGATACAAAATTTAAACCATTACATGATCCTGTGCTTCCGTTAACAGTGTATGTTGTGCTTGAACTTGGATTTACAATTACCGAACTTCCACTCAAATTACCCGGTTGCCATGTGTAGTTTGTTGCGCCACCTGCCGTTAATGTTACAGGTTGTGTTCCGCAAATAGCAGTGTTAGATGTGGCAGCACTTACGGCAATATTAGTTCCAACTGTTACACTTAATATTTTTGCGTTACTACACAAACCAGTTGTTCCAGTAACTGTATAATTTGTAGTAGAAGCAGGCGTAACAACTATAGAACTTCCAGTAAGATTTCCGGGTTGCCATGTATAGGTAGTGGCACCTGTTGCACTTAATGTTACTGATTGAGCGGCACAAATTGCTGTACTAGTAGCTGATGTATTTACATTCACGCTTGATTGAACAACTACACTTCGTGACCCAACACCTGTACATCCTGCTGCACTTGTTCCCAAAAATGTATAAGTGGTTGTAGTTGTAGGGAAATACGTACAAATGGAAGAAGTAGGACAAGCCCATGCATAAGTACTTGCACCGCTTGCAGTAAATGTTACAGGCGATCCGGCGCAAATAGTATTTGCAGAAGAAGCTATAGTAACTGTAGGATTAGGATTTACAGAAATGGCAATTGTGTAAGTACTTCCCGGACCGCTGGTGTTAGACGCAGTCATGGCCACAGTGTAATTTCCTGTGTTAGCAAAAGTAATAGTTGGACTTTGCGAGGCTGGCGTATTAATAGTTACGCCGGTTGATGGTGTAACACTCCAACTCCATGTGCTTGGTCCATTAGTTGAATTATCGTTGAATACTTTTGCAACACCGGCACATAATGTTCCACTAAAAGCAAATGAAGTTACAGGAGGCATTGAGCTAGGTGCAAAATCTACTACCCAAACACCTCTACCATAAGTTGCAGCAATAATTTTTCCTGGCATTGCAGGAGATGTTTCCATATCTGATACTGGTGTATTTGGTAAACCAATATTGTATAATGTCCAATTTGGAGTTGAAGCATCGCGGTAATAAACTCCAGCATCCATTCCAACATAAACCCGATCGCTTGAACCTGTTTCATAAACTAAAGAATTACCCGGAAGATTTGGAAGATTAGAACTCCAATTGGTCCAAGTTGATCCTCCGTTTGAGGAATAGAAAACTTTATTTCCTGCTGAATAATTACCGCAAACCACCCAAACTTTGTTTGCATCTGTTGGACTAACACACACAAATTCTGGCGATGAAGATCCAACAGGAACAGTTCCTGTTACCGTTGTCCAAGTTGCTCCAGCATTAGTTGTTTTATAAATTCCCGCACTCTTTAATACATAAATCACCTGATTATTGCTTGGAGCGATGGCAAATTCACGAACGCTTCCAGTAGCAGGTAATGCAGTAAGCGAAGACCAACCAACAGCAAGATTATTTGACACGAACATATTTTGTCTACCGGCATACAAACGGGTTGCTACTTGAGGATCCTGTTTCCAGATGGTAACCCAAGGCGCAGTGCCCGACATACCTGTGGTTGCACCAGTCCAACTTAAACCGCCATTTGTAGATCTTTGAAAAGAACCATTTTGATATTCACCAAACATATTATTGTCATTTGTTCTATCAATAAAGCAATCCATTCCATCGCCGCCTAAGCGAGCAGTGTATGTTGTGCCATTCCAACTACTGCTTCCATTATCTTGATGACCAGTCATCCAAAAATTTGACGTAAGGGCTGATAAACCAATTTTATAGATCTGTGAAATATTCATTGTACCAGAAATTTCTTGCCATATAGTTGCCGTTCTGCGATACACTGTTCCATCATTAGCGTTGAATAAGGTTCCATTCGATGCGTATTCAAGATCGTGATGATCAGCATGTGTAAATGGCGCGCCTGATCCAGTCCAGTGTCCGTAAATGGCCCAGCTTGCACCGGCATTTGTTGTACGCCAAACATTAACACCACCTACTACAACTTCAGCTGCGTTTGTTGGAGATGCTGCAATACAAAGGTCATACCATCCTTGTCCACCTGTATCATTTCCTGTGTTCGACCAACCAAGCAAATTTAATGTGGTGGTGATGTTGCTAAATGAAACCCCTGAATTGGTGGATTGTAAAAAGCCAAGAAAACCACTTCCTGAACTATTAGATGCTAATACATAAACGTAATTTGGATCTGCGGGAGTTACTGCAATTGCTAAACGATTGGATGTACCTGATGCAGGCACTCCAGTAATAGTTGCCCAAGTTACTCCGGCATCGGTTGATCTTCTAAAAGTTGTTCCGCCTACATACACCGTATTTGGATCGCCTGGTTTAAATTCAATATCGTATGCGTTTGTTGTACTTACAGAGGTCCAAGTTGTTCCTCCATCTGTTGATCTGCGAATTCCCATAGAACCAACAGCCATTATAATTTGCGGGTTTGTTGGGTTAACAATTAATCTACGTATACGCACGCTGCTTGTTACCGGAAACGTTAAACTAGTTAGCGTCCATGTGTTTCCTCCATCTGTAGATTTGTAAACACCGGTGCAATTTGAATCACCTGCATCACCATCTCCTGTGGCAGCATACATGATGTTCGTGTTGGTTGGATCAAACGCGTGATCACCAAATCCTGTTACAGGTAAATTGTCTGTGTTGGTTGTCCAGCTTGTGCCGCCATTTGTTGATCTCCATAAACCACCGCAAGGCGCACCAACAAAAAGTACATTAGAGTTTGTAGGAGAAATAGAAATAAAATTAAGTCGACCGGATTTCAAAAGCTGCCCACCTGCGCTTCCACTCATAGGACCCATTGGCCCAACTGCTGTCCAAGTACTTGAGGCCATTATAACACTAGAGTTGCTAAATTTACCTTGGTTGGTTGCAGCTTGGTAAATATTACTACTGTTATTTTCTAACCACTCCTGGAAATTTTTCGCGGTTAAATTTAATTGTGAAAGATCACCAGTAGGATAACAACGTCGCTCAACAAAATTTTCCCATCGTTTGAATTGTTTGTATCCTTTCCCTTTTTCAGTGATGTCTTTGTTTTGCCAGTACTGGTTAAAATCAGTTTGTGCCTGGTAAAAATTTCCATCTGTGCGTTGCATCATCTCGGCCCAATTTTGAGCGTTTGAAAAAGTGAAAGCTGCTAGTAAAATTAGTGTAGTGTATATTGACCTCATTTTAATTTTTTTTATACTCATGAAAATAAGCCATCACAAAGGCAAAAGCAATTTTTACAGACAATTATGCATATTAATACGTATTAAATTTCGACCAATAGCAATTTTTTGAGGACAAAATAGCCCATAAGAATCTAAATATATTTTAGGACGAACGAAACGTTGGCTCAAAATACTTTCTTAGTTTTACACTAAAATATATTTTATGGCTCTCATACTTTCAGTAAAAGATATAAATCCTCAATGGGGTGATAATTGTTTTTTGGCGCCTAACGCAACAATTTGTGGCGATGTGATCATGGGAAATGATTGCAGTGTTTGGTTTAATGCTGTTGTGCGTGGCGATGTAAATAGTATTCGCATTGGAAATAAAGTGAATATACAAGATGGTGCAATACTTCATTGCACGTATCAAAAAACAAAAGTGCATTTAGGAAATAATGTTTCGGTTGGTCACAACGCTATTGTGCATGGTTGCACTGTTCACGATAATGTATTGATCGGAATGGGCGCTATTGTAATGGATAATGTAGAGATTGGAAGTAATACCATTATTGCAGCCGGTGCTGTAGTAACAGAAGGAACTATAGTTCCCAGTGGTTGCATTTTTGCAGGTGTACCGGCAAAAAAAGTAAAAGATATTTCGCAAGAATTAATTAGCGGCGAGATCGATCGTATTGCCAATAATTATTTAATGTATAGCGGTTGGTTCAAATAGGAAATTATTTTTTTTCGCTTAAAGCTTTCTTGTAAACCGCCAAGGTTTTCAATCTCGCTTCCTTATGATCAACAATTGGATCAGGATATGCATCTGTTCCAAATTCAGGAACCCATTTTTTTATGTATACAAAATTAGGATCAAATCTTTTTTGCTGCTCTGTTGGATTGAAAATTCTAAAATAAGGAGCCGCATCACATCCGCTGCTTGCTGCCCATTGCCAACCGCCATTATTTGCACTAAGATCAAAATCATTTAATTTTTGTGCAAAATAAGCTTCTCCCAATTTCCAATCGATCAACAGATCTTTAATTAAAAAACTACTTACGATCATGCGAACACGATTATGCATAAACCCTGTTGCATTTAATTCGCGCATACCTGCATCTACGATCGGAAAACCTGTTTTGCCATTGCACCACAATTCAAATTGTTTTTCATTATTCTCCCACTTTATAAAATCGTATGCCTTTTTAAAGGAACCATTTACCACATGCGGAAAATGCCAGAGTATCATCATGTAAAATTCGCGCCAGATCAATTCATTGAGCCATGGCTCGCTCACCTCCAAACTTGTTTTTACTAACTTCCTAATGCTAACTGTTCCAAAACGTAAATGCATACTCATTCTGCTAGTGCCTGCAATTGCAGGATGATCGCGCTGCTCTTTGTATTTTAAAAGTAAATTCTTGTTGATAGAACTTGGCTTTTTAAAAACCATATCCGTTTTTGCAAATCCTATTTGTTTAAGCGAAGGAATTTCAAAGACTTTTGTTTTTAAAAAGTTATCGAAATATTTTTCTGTAGGATATGATCTATAATGAGACTCTTCCAATTTAGCTTTCCATTTCCTACTATAAGGCGTAAAAATAGTATACGGTTTCCCATCATCTTTTACTACTTCGCTTTTTTCAAAGATCACCTGATCTTTATAGGTTTTAAGATCGCAGTTAATTCCTTCTAAGAATTTTTTTATTTCTTTATCGCGTTCTTTTGCATAGGGTTCGTGATCGTGATTGGTGTAAACATTTTTTAAAACATACATTTGCGATAATTCCTTGAACGCTTGCAAAGGTGTTGCGTAAAATACTTTTATGCCGCTTCCAATTTCATTCAGTTGTTTATCTAATTCTAAAATGGTTTGGTAAATAAAGTCAACACGCCTATCCTTTTTATCTTCCAGTTGATTCAATATTTTAGTATCAAAAATAAAAACGGGCAAAACACTCTCGTTTTCCTTTAAACCAAAATACAAACCGGCATTATCATCCAGTCGAAGATCGCGGCGGAACCAAAAAACGCTTATGTTTTGTCCAAGCATAAAATTAATGAATCGTAAGCTATTGTAAGTCAGTAATTTGTAAATGTAACAATTATCCTCGTTTTTCCGTCTTATCTAAACTTAAACTTTTCAATAATTCTTAAATGCGTTAAGCGAATGCATTCAAATCATGTATTTTTGCGTGTAATTTTTTTTTATGACAACAGAATTAAGTGAACAAGAAATACTGAGAAGAGAGAAACTGGCCGAACTCCGTAAACTAGGAATTGATGCGTATCCTCCCGAAGAATTCAAAATAAATGCAAATGCTTTAGATATAAAGGAAAACTACGAACGCGATAAATTAAATTATAAGGATCTTTCGATGGCAGGTCGCGTAATGAGTGTTCGCGATATGGGAAAAGCTTGTTTTGCCGTGATCCAAGATTCGAGTGGACGTATTCAAGTTTACATTCGCCGAGATGATATTTGCACCGGAGAAGATAAAACTTTGTATGATATTGTTTGGAAAAAATTAATTGATATTGGAGATATCATTGGTGTACAAGGCTATGTGTTCACCACAAAAACAGGCGAGATATCTTTGCATGTAACGTCGCTAAAAATATTGTCAAAAGCATTGCGTCCATTACCCATTGTAAAAACGGATGAAGATGGAAATTCATTTGATGAAGTAAGCGCTCCGGAATTTCGTTTTCGTCAGCGTTATGTAGATCTGATCATTAACCCACAAGTTCGCGACACATTTAAAAAACGCACACAAATCATGCAATCTATTCGCACGGTGTTGAATAATGCAGGTTTGTTGGAAGTAGAAACACCAATTTTACAAAGTATTCCTGGTGGCGCATCAGCTCGTCCGTTCATTACACATCACAATGCATTAAACATGCCTTTGTATTTGCGAATCGCCAACGAATTATATTTAAAACGTTTGATTGTTGGAGGTTTTGATGGCGTTTACGAATTCGCGAAAGATTTTCGTAACGAAGGAATGGACAGAACACACAATCCTGAATTTACAGTGTTGGAGTTTTACGTGGCGTACAAAGATTACAACTGGATGATGGATTTTACAGAAAAATTATTGGAGAAAGTGGCAACCGATCTATACGAAACAACCGTGGTAACTGTTGGTGAAAAACAAATTGATTTTAAAGCGCCATTTAAACGCATTAGCATGTACGACGCTATAAAAGAGCATACCGGCATTGATATTTCTGAAATGGATGAGGTAGGTTTACGTGATGCTTGCAAAAAATTAGGTATTCATGCAGAGCCAAGTTTTGGAAAAGGAAAATTGATCGACGAGATCTTTGGAGCAAAATGCGAAGCACATTATGTGCAACCAACATTCATTATTGATTATCCTGTTGAGATGAGTCCGCTTACAAAAAAACATCGTACCAAAGCAGGTTTAGTTGAGCGATTTGAATTAATGGTAAACGGTAAAGAAATCGCGAATGCTTACACCGAGTTAAATGATCCATTAGATCAGCGAGAGCGTTTTGAAGAGCAATTAAAATTACAAGCTCGCGGCGATGATGAGGCCATGTTCATTGATCATGATTTTTTACGTTCACTTGAGTACGGAATGCCGCCAACATCAGGCATTGGAATTGGGATAGACAGACTTACGATGCTGTTAACCAATCAAAGCAGCATTCAAGAAGTATTATTCTTCCCGCAAATGCGCCCCGAAAAAACAAATACAAACGCCGAAGCTGAAAATATTTAGTATATTTATACAAACAATCATTTGAAACGCTTAGCCGTATATTTTTTACCTCTTTTACTCCTTGTAAGTTTTTTTGCATGTAACAATGAAAAGAAAGAAGAACTTGTAGAAGAGAAACGAATTTTCGAAGGATTTCATCCATTGATGGACAAGATTGTTCGGTCAAAAAAAGGGGTGTTTCGTGGTTTAGAATTGAACGCAAAAATAGCAGATATAAAAACTACTGAAACAGTTCAGCCTGTTGAGGCCGAAAAAGATCGTTTGTATTTTGAGTATGTTGCCGACAGCACCACAACTTATTCTATTGATTACACAATTCACAATGATAGTTTGGAAGAAATAAATGTGCAGATCAATTGCACCGATCTTGAACTCAGTTCATATTTATTTTGTGATCTGAAAGATTATTACGCTAATAAATTACCAAATCCTATTGAGGACCAAGGAGCAGTTGTTTACAATTGTTACGAAGGACAACGGAAACCATTTGTTGTAACACTCAGTGATAATTCTACGCCGAGTAAGGGGATCATCAATATGGTGATATACAAGGATAAATAATACCTTTTAACATAATCTTTTTAAAGTTTTGGTGGTTTATAACTTTTCTTTTGTTAGAACCTATTAAACCTATATTTGTCACTATAATTATTTTACAAAATGATAATGACTTCTGAATTAGTATTAGCCGAAATAAAAAATGGTGTTCTTCTTATAACCGTAAATCGCCCCGATAAATTAAATTCGCTTAACAAGCAAACCATCGAAGATCTTCATGAAACTTTGGTGGAAGCCGAGAACATGAAGGAAGTAAACTCTGTAATTATTACCGGTGCCGGACAAAAAGCGTTTGTGGCCGGAGCAGATATTGCAGAGTTTGCTAATTATTCAGTTGAGCAAGGCAAACAATTAAGCTCTATAGGGCATTTCAAAATATTTAATTTTATTGAAAATTTTACCAAGCCTGTAATTGCCGCTGTAAATGGTTTTGCGTTGGGCGGAGGATTAGAATTAGCAATGGCTTGCCACATTCGTGTAGTAAGTGATAATGCAAAAATGGGATTGCCTGAAGTAAGTTTAGGTGTGATTCCTGGTTATGGAGGAACGCAACGCTTGGCGCAATTGGTTGGTAAAGGAAAAGCTTTTGAAATGATCGTAACAGCAGATATGATAGGTGCGCAAGATGCATTGAAATGGGGCCTTGCAAACTATGTTACTACACAAGAAGAGCTACTGAAAAAGTGTTTTGAGATCACATCTAAAATTCAAACAAAGAGTCCTACAGCAGTTAAAACAGCAATAAAAGTTATTAATGCAGGCTATAACCCTAAGCTCAATGGTTACGAAGTAGAGATCGAAGAGTTTGGTAAAAGTTTTGGTACAGGCGATTTCCAAGAAGGTGTAGGTGCTTTCTTAGAAAAACGCAAGGCCGCATTCAAGGGTAACTAATTTTCTCAGCGTATTTTATTGATCAATACACTTTTTTTTAGAGAGGTGGTTGATATTCATTTAGTTTAAAGCGAATTCATGAGCTTAATGTATTCTTTTGATATTTATTATCTTATCTTTAAGTCAAATTTTGAAACACATGAAAACAGCAGCGATCTTATTTATTGTTTTTGCAAGCTTAGTTTTTACTTCATGCAAGAAGGAAAAATTATGCGAGTGCATCGAAACTAGAACCATTACTACTTCAAGCGGATCGGTAAGTACAACTGACCCTGTTGTTAAAACGGAAATAAAAGAGATAAGAGGTGGCGAAGCTAAAACTTGGTGTCAGGATCGCAAAGAAGAAACCGTTGCCGATAGTCTTACCGCTGTTATAGAAAATAAATGTTCACTCAAATGATCTTTAAAAACATGAAAATAATCATATTATTAGGTGCTGTTGTAATTGTAACAACTACAACAGCATGCAGGAAAGAACGTACATGTGATTGTGAAATTACTACAACTGTTTCCACGGGATCAAACATAACAACTACAAAATATACTAAAAAGGTTACAAAGGATAAGCAAAAGGCGAAGCAATTCAGGATCAACGAAGGATGCTATAATTTAAACTCTACAACAACAACTACAAACAACATTACAACAACTGTAGAGAACCAATGCGAATTAATTTAATTTTTTTGTTTTAAAACATGTTACGAATAGCTGCTTTAACTATATGTACGATTTGCATTGCTTTTGCAGCTTGTAAAAAGAAACGCGTGTGCGAATGTACGCCTACCTATACAAATGCTGCTGGAGTAGAAACAAAGTCCGCGGTGGTATCAACCGAAATTACCGATGCCCGTAGAGGTGAAGCAAAAACCTTATGTCAAACATCATCAACTGTTGAAACCATAGGAACAAGTGTAACAACAGAACGAATGGAGTGTAAATTAAAGTGATCGGTTGAATGAAAAAGAAACTCGCAATTATCACGATTAGCTCATTAGTTTTGGCGATCTCTTGTAAAAAAGATCTAACCTGCGAATGCACCTACACAAAAACTTATTACCCCGCCGCTGGCGGAACCGGTAGCGCATTCACAAAAAAAACCGAAATAAGTAAATCACGCCAAAAGAAAAAGGAATTTAGAGAGGAGTACAGTTGCTACAATAGCACCGCAACGCAAACGTTTACGCATGGCACAGAATTAGTGGTAAACAATTGTGAGGTGAAATGATTTTGATGTAAAACACTCCCTTTAGAAAGCTTTTTTTATCAATTGTGTTGGCGTTTATTCGAAAAAATAGTAAAACTGAATATTTACAAGTATCTGAAAAACAATATGTTAATGATATTTTGCGAAACAAATATTATATGTATATTTACCTAAACTAAAACAAAAAAATTATGAAAAAAATTACTTATTTATCAATCGTTTTCGCAGGATTAGCGTTTGCTTCTTGCAAAAAAGATAGAGTGTGCGAGTGTACTTATACTAGTACTGCTCCTGGAAGTTCATCATCAACTTATGAAATCACAGTAAAAAAGGTGAAAAAAGGTGTTGCTGCTGATATTTGTGAAAGCACAACTAATCAAACAACTGCTCCGGTTGCAGGATACATTAACACTGACGATTGTAAACTAAAATAATTAAACCTTAAAACAAATAAAATGAAAAAGATATTAATAATTGCTGCAGTTGCTGGCCTATCAATGGCTTCCTGCAAAAAAGATTTAACCTGTACTTGTATTTCTACAAGTGATGCACCGGGTTCGGTTTCACAAACAGAAGTTACTACTTATAAAGGTGTAAAGAAGAAAAACGTTGATGAAGATTGTGTTTCTATGTCAGTTAAACAAACCGCTGGCCCGTCTCCAATAAGCCCTTATACAACTACATTTGATTGTACTTTAAAATAATCAAATCCCAATTATAAAAAAAGGCCACCAATTTAGGTAGCCTTT
The DNA here is from genome assembly GCA_034439635.1 of Bacteroidota bacterium. Taxonomy (GTDB): domain Bacteria; phylum Bacteroidota; class Bacteroidia; order B-17B0; family Aurantibacillaceae; genus Aurantibacillus. The sequence continues at coordinate 14,478 of JAWXAS010000116.1, forward strand.
TTTGTTTTAGTGAAGTGGCGTTTAATATTCAAAATTACCAAGCGCACTTTTAATGAACACTTTTTTGCCTTCTCCTTTTTCTACTCTTCCAATAACTTTGGCTTCAACATTAAATGCTTTTGCAATGGAGATAATATCAATAGCGTGTTTTTCATTTACGTAAAATTCCATACGATGCCCCATGTTGAATACCTTGTACATTTCCTTTGGGTCGGTATGGCTTTGCTCTTGAATGGTTTTAAATAAAGGTGGCACATCAAACAAATGATCCTTGATCACATGCAAGCCATCATTTAAAAAATGCAATACTTTGGTTTGAGCGCCTCCACTGCAATGCACAATGCCGTTTATATGTAAATTACCCAATTCATCAATTACTTTTTTTACAATGGGGGCATACGTACGGGTAGGCGAGAGCACTAATTTTGCCGCATCAATTTTTTCGCTGATTTCTTGCCCTTGAGAATTGCGGTATTTTACGTCTACTTTATGCGTTAAATTCAATCCACCTGTGTAAACAACTTCAGCCGGCAAAGCATTATCAAAACTTTCAGGAAATTTTTTCGCAAGATCTTTGTTAAATACATCATGGCGAGCACTGGTGAGTCCGTTACTACCCATGCCACTATTATATTCTTTTTCGTAAGTAGCTTTTCCGCAACTGCTTAAACCAATAATAACGTTGCCTGCTTTGATATGATCATTTGAGATCACTTTGCTTCTTTCCATTCGGCAAACAACCGTGCTATCCACAATAATTGTTCTTACCAAATCTCCCACATCAGCGGTTTCTCCGCCGGTTGAAGAAATAGAAATGTCATTATCTCTTAAACTTTGCAATACTTCTTCTGTACCATTAATTATCGCTGAAATAACTTCGCCGGGAATTAAATTCTTATTTCTGCCAATGGTAGATGATAATAAAATATTACTTGTAGCCCCAACACAAATAAGATCATCCACATTCATGATCACCGCATCTTGTGCAATACCTTTCCATACGCTGAGGTCGCCAGTTTCTTTCCAGTACATATACGCCAACGATGATTTTGTTCCTGCACCATCAGCATGCATTACCAAACAATGATCTTTACTTCCGCTCAAAGCATCAGGTACAATTTTGCAAAACGCTTTTGCAAAAAGACCTTTATCTAAATTGGCAATGGCCGCATGCACATCTTCTTTAGAAGCTGAAACACCGCGAAGATTATATTTATCGTTATTCATTTTATCGTCGCTCATTTTAACTTTTCTATTTGGGCGCCCCCGCCTTGCCTTCTCGAATTTCCGGCTGGCAAGGCGGGCCGGGCTTTTCGCTGCAATTTTTTTACCTGAAAAAGGTAAAAAGGATTTCCGCTACAATCCCTGGCGCTCGAGCACTTTTCGGCTCCGAAAATCTTTACGAATTTAACGTCTTATGTATTTTCTAATAACTTTTTACTGTTTCTAATTAAAGCGTCGGCCGTGTCAGGACGAACTAACAGAAGATCAAAATTAAAGTTTATTTACTAGAACTCATCTTAAAAATAGATTTTTTTACTTTTATCAGTATTTTTTTCTTTTGCTGAGGCGCTTTTTGAAGGCCATACCAGTGGTGTCTGGTCAAACAAAGCAACGAAACGTAAGGAAAAAAGACGAAGGAAAAGTTAAAAGATATTTTTGAGATGAGTTCTAAACTCAAAGTTCTTACTTTTACATGCGTTTTGAACAAAGAGCACATAAAAATATCCATTGTAAACTATACCAATACTTTGCCTTTTAAATGGGCACTTAAAAGAAGTGATATTTTAAAAAAAATAGACCTGCAGGAAGATATTCCAAGCATTTGCGCCCAAAAACTGAAGTATAAACAGGTGGATCTGGCTTTGGTGCCAGTGGCAGTGTTAAGCGAGTTGCAAGACTATTTTATAGAAACAGATTTTTGTATCGGCGCGTTTAAAAAAGTGGATAGCGTAAAATTATACAGCGAAGTTCCGTTGCACCAAATTGAAAGCATTACTTTAGATTATCAATCGCGTTCTTCTATCGCACTCACAAAAGTATTATGTAAATTCTTTTGGAAAATATCACCAAAGTATGTGGATGCCATTCCGGGTTTTGAAAGCGACACGAAACATAAAAATGCTTCGGTGGTTATTGGCGATCGCACCTTTGATCTTAATGGAAAATATAATTACGAATATGATCTTGCCGAAGAATGGTTCAAATTTACCGAATCGCCATTTGTATTCGCAGCCTGGGTAAGCACCGAAAAAATAGATGAGAGTTTCATCAACGAATTCAATAAGGTTTTAAAATACGGCGTTGACCATTGTGGCGACGCTGTTAACGAAAATGCAGGAAATTTGGTTCTGTCAAAAGAAAAAGCGATGGAGTATCTTACGCAACGTATCGATTACAATTTAAATGAAGATAAGCGAAAAGCCATGGCTCTTTTTTTAAACTATATTAAAAAGCTAGATTAGGATTGATAAATTTATTATAAGCCAACAACTAGCAGTGTTACATCTCCCTTTATTTCATTTTCCTTATTACGTTTATCATAAAACCGAACTTTGAGAAGATATTTTTCGTCTACCAGCATTGGCTCACCTGTATTTAATTCGGCTTGTAAAGTGCTTGCTTCGTTAGCGCTAATGCCATCGTTAAGATGCCCAAATGCATCTGCTAAATTTAATAGTTCCTTTCCTTTTTTATCAGTTAAAATAATGCTACAACCTGGAAATACTCTTCCGTTATCAACAGAAAAATAATCAACTCCGCTAGCAACAACTATTACTTTCTTTCCTAAAACAACTTTATTGGTATTGGCGCGTTGTCCATCAACCACCAAATGAATCTCAGATAAAGTAAAGCCATTGTATGAAGCGGTAAGGCCGGTTGCAAGATCTTTTTTAATGCCCTTACTAAAATTGCCTGAACAACCAAAAAGCGCAAGGCATATAATTAAAATGGAAAAATGTTTCATAATCATGAGATTTAATTTGATGATAAATGTAAATAAAGGCAGATAATGAAACAAATAAAAATTAAGTAACACCGCAGTTTCGCTGCTGGCTATTTTGTCACAAATTACACGAATTAACACTAATCCGGGCTTACAAAAATTAAACTAATCTAAACTTAAACTGCATTTGATTAGTAAATTCAGGTTAGTGAAATCAGGCCACTCAGATTGGCGCGAATTCGCGAAATTAGTGGCTAAGATCATATGCATCCTAGCAGCGGATCTGCGCGAATTTTTTTTGATCTAACAAAACACAGGTATTTCTATCCGGGGTTAAATTTTTGGCCAACGATCACATTTAATTGTTGGTGGTGGCAAATGTATTCTAATGTTTCGCCTTGAAATTCAGGCTCACCATCAAAATGTATGGCATCTTTACCTTCACGCTCTATGGTTAATTTGTTTGTAACGTATGTTTCAATATGTTTCGATTCATTAGCTTTTCCCATAATAACTTTTAAAAAAATACCAAAGGCGCTAAAAAAATTGAACGGATTTAAGATCACCACATGAAATTTTCCATCGGTTAATTTTGCTTGAGGCGCAATGTAAAAATCATTGCCGTATTGTCCGGCATTGGCAATAGTTATCAAATAGGCTTTACGTTTTAATTCTTCGCCATTCAATTTTATAATGTAATTTTTGCATTTATATCGCAAAATTTCTCTTAAGCTTATCTTTACATAACTTTGTAAACCGCGTTTTTTTGATTGCGCAAATAAATTACCAATATGTGCATCAAATCCAATGCCGCTAGTGCAAAAAAACGGAATTCCATTTACCATTCCGTGATCGATCTTTGCTTCCCCCCCTTGTACTATTTGTTCAATAGCCACTTTGGCATCCATGGCAATCCCTAAGCTTCTTGCCAGCCCATTACCAGAACCTAATGGAATAATACCAAGAGTAATATCCGTTCCTACAAGGTTCTTTGCTACCGAATTTATAGTACCATCACCTCCGGCGGCAATAAGATCGGTAAATAGATGTTTTTTTGCCATTAGAGTTTCAAACTCATCCGAATCGGTGAACATTTCAATGGAAAAAGGAATAGTTGAAGGGATTTCTTTCTTTATAAGGCTTGCAATCTCAAGGGCTTTACCCTTTCCGGCTTTGGGGTTCAATATGAACAATAACTTCCGTTCCATCATGCGAAATTAGTTAATTTATTGATTTCCATCTTATCATAAGGGAGGCAGATTTGACGGAACAATTCATTATATTTACCACATAATTACAAGGTATTTATGAGAAAGTCACTATTTTTTCTGTTAACGTGCATTTGCTCCGTGTTGAGTTATTCGCAGATCTATATAAGTAAGGACGGATCTACAAAATTTACAAGTGAGGCTCCTCTTGAACTTATCAAGGCGCAATCTGTAAAGACCAACGGTGTGATTGATTTTACCACAAAGAATATTGCCTTTTCAGTGGAGGTTAAAACCTTCAATGGATTTAATAGTGAACTTCAAAAAGAACATTTTTTAGAGAATTACATGGAATCAGAAGCATTCCCTAAAGCAATTTTTAAAGGGAAGTTAATAGACGAGGTAGATCTTAGTAAATCGGGCACTTATACGGTAAGGGCAAAAGGAACGTTTAATATTCACGGTATAGAAAAAGAAAAGATTATCAAAGTAAAACTGGTGGTAAAAGAAGGCCAGGTAGAAGCCGAATCTGAGTTTGAGGTTCCGCTTGGAGATCATGATATAAAAGTTCCAAAGATCGTTAATCAAAAGATCGCATCAGTAATTATGGTGCAGTATAAGGGAACGCTTAAGCCAAAAGCCTAATGAGAGCTTTCGCAAAAATTGGCGCGATACTTTTTCTTTTGCCTTTTTTTATAAAGGCACAGTACACGGTTAAAAATCACCTTAACCTTTTCTCAAAAAAAAACACACCTGTTTCTTCTATAGCACAAGATGAAAAAGGCTATGTATGGTTAGGAAGTAAAGATGGTCTTGTAAGATTTGATGGAAAGAACATAAAACTCTTCAATCAGCAAAGTGGGCTCCCTGCACAAAAGATCACAAGCATTTATTGTTACAAAAATAACGAGATCTATCTTGGAACAGATAAAGGAAGAGTGTTTGTTCTTAAAAATGAGAATAGCATTGATTCCCTTTCATTCTCTTCAGAAGCACCCGATAGTAAGATCACGGGATTTTATAAAAAGGATGATCAGTTATTTGTTGCTACATATGGCAATGGCATTTATCTCTTCGAAAAAGGAAAGCAAGCATTTCATTTGAATACGTCAACTGTGCTTTCAGATGATGTGGTTTATACCATGAAGCTTGTGGAAGGAAAATTATGGTGCGGTACGGATGCAGGAATTTCTATTGTTGACCCCTTAAATGTAAAGGCAAAAGCTAAAATTGCTTCATCAGAACAAGGACTCCCTGATAGGATCGTGAGGAGCATCAGTTCTTATTCTGATAAAAAACTGTTGATAGGTATGCAGGATTCGGGCGTTTGTTTCTTTGATATACCGAAGAACAAATTTGAACGTGTCGAATTTTTTAGTGAATGGGATAAAGGCGCTGTGATCAATTGTCGCATTAATTCCAATTCTGATCTTGTTCTTGCTTCCGAAAAACAAGGCTTGTTCATTTTCAGGAATGGAAGACTTTACGCGGATGAATTTAAGAGCGCCCTTAAGGATATATCACTCAATGCCATGCTTATTGATGGCTTCAATAGTATTTGGTTAACTTCCAGCATTGGGGTTCATCAGGTGATTGAAAAACGTTTTGAATTCATTAACGCTCAAAAAGGTTTGCCTGATGATAAGATACTTTCTGTGATCAGTGATAAAGACCGTAGTATCTGGGCGGGAACTTCACATGGCATCATTCGCATTGATCGTAACGAGAATAATAATTATTCATTCACTGAACCGAAGGATTTTCCTAAGTCAACCGTATCATGTGCCATCATGGACGAGAATGGTGTTATTTATTTTGGCACCTACGAGAACGGAATTGTTGTTGCCTCCGGAAACAAGATCTATCATTTTAATACAAAGAACAGTGCAATCCCAAATGATAATATCTCAAATCTTATTTTAAAAAACAATAAACTTTATGTTTCTACTTTGGGAGGAGGGGTAGTTATTTGCCAGGTGAACGAGAATAAATTAGTTCTCGAAAAGAGTTATACGGAAAAAGAGGGGTTGAATAATGATTATGTATATGGCGCCCTGATAATTGGTAACGATCTTTTTGCAGCCAGTGATGGCGGTGGAATTGAAAAACTCGAGAATAGTAAATTCACTAATATCAGCGAAAAGATAGGCTTAAAGTCCTCAACCATTTATTCCTTAATAAAAGATTCAAGAGGAAATATTTGGGCAGTTACCAATGCGGATGGTGTGGTTAAGATCGAAGGGAACAAAGTAACAAGGTACGGCGCAAAAAATGGTTTGCGCGATGAGCAGCCGACCCAAATCATCGAGTACAATAATGTGATCTATTTGTTACATTCAAAAGGGATAGATAAGATCGATAGTAAAACCGGTCAGGTGTCCTATTACGATGTAATGGAAGGCGACCTTGAACCGTCACTTAATTCTGTGTTCATTAGCAATGATATTTTGTATTCGGCAACCAGTAATGGTGTTTTGGTATACCGTTTAAATCAAGTGAACTCAGATACTTTAAAACCTACAGCTCTCATCAATAGTTTTTTGATCAACTATAAACCTTTCTCAATGGATTCTATTCATGATCTGAAACATAATCAAAATAATCTTTCATTTGAATTTGGCGGCGTATGGACAAAAAATCCTGACAAACTGCTTTTTAAATACATTCTTAAAGGACATGTGGACGAATGGAAAACGAGTATGATTCCGCAAACGGTGAATTATAATAATCTGGATGCAGGTGATTACACATTCATTATCCAGGTAAAGAATGATGATGATGTGTGGAGTCATCCTGCTGAATTTAGTTTTTCAATTGCCCTGCCAATTTGGAAGCGCCCTTGGTTTTGGATACTTATTGCAGTGGTACTTGGCGCATCCATTTATTATTTTGTGAAGTGGAGAACAAAAGTTTTAAAAGAGGAAAATTTCATACTTGAAAGAAAAGTAGCCGAACGAACAAGAGAGATCGAAGCCCAGGGAGAGATCATTGCGGCTGCAAACAGAGACCTCGAACAGCTTTCTCTTGTTGCTAGTCGTACAGACAACGTGGTGCTAATTTTAAAACCAAATGGCGACATTGAATACGTTAACGAAGCATTTCAAAAACTGAACAGAATAACCTTGAAGGAAATGCTCGATAAAAAGATCAACATCTTCACCACAAGTAATAATTCACGCATCAAACAATATGTTGAGGAAGCCGTGACGCATAAACGCTCGGTGAAATATGAATCGCTCAATGAGAAAGATGAGACAAACAAAGTGTGGGAGGCATCAACGCTCACACCAATTTTTGATGAGAACGGCGGCTTAAAGAAGATCATCATCATTGACAGTGATATCACGGAATCAAAAAGTCAGCAAGCTATTATCGAGCAAAAGAATAAGGACATTACCGATAGTATTGAATATGCGCGTAAGATCCAAACCGCTATTTTGCCATCGGGAACAAAGATCAGGAAAGCATTACCGGATTCTTTTGTGTTTTACAGAACAAAGGACATTGTGAGTGGCGATTTTTATTGGTTCACAGAGAAGGAAGATTTTTGCATCATTGCCGCTATTGACTGTACCGGTCATGGCGTTCCGGGTGCCTTTATGAGTTTGATCGGTTACAATATTTTGAACAGGATCGTAAATGAGGGCAAGGTAAATGATCCGGCGCAGATCTTAAAGAATTTGAATCAAGGTGTATTGGATGCCTTACATGGTAACCGCGATAATTCAGGATCCATGGACGGAATGGATGCTGCCATTTGTAAAGTGTATTTTAAAGAAAATAAAATAGAATATGCAGGGGCTATGCGTCCGCTTTGGATTATAGGTAAAGAAGGCGTTAGGGAGATAAAAGCAGACAAGATCCCAATTGGAACAAAACAAGACCCTGAACGGCCATCGATCAATTATACAACGCATACGATTACTTCAGAGGAGGATGAGGTATTTTATATTTTCACGGATGGTTATGTGGATCAGTTCGGTGGAATTAAATCAAAAAAACTAGGAAGTGCTAAATTCAGGGACCTTCTGGTAAAGATCCACAAAGAAAAATTCATCACGCAGGAAGAGTTGTTATGGAAAGAGCACGAGGATTGGAAAATGGAGAACGAGCAAGTGGATGATATGTGTGTGATAGGTTTTAGGAAGAACTGATCGTTTTCTAAATAATTCCTATTACAGAATGTTAACTTCATCACATTTCTGTTAGTAATTAATCTTACTGAACCCGCTCAAATAATAGCTATCTTTAGCCATCAAAAAATTTACCTATGCAAGATGTTCTAAAAGCCCTTGGTATCAAAGAAGTGAATGAAGGCTGCAGCACCGGTTCAACCTGGTTTGCAAATGGAGATGTAATAGAATCTATTAGTCCGGTTGACGGGAAGTTAATAGCCAAAGTAAAAACGGGCACCAAAGCCGATTATCAAAAAGTAATTAATTCTGCTAGTACCGCATTTAAATATTGGAGAGCAATTCCGGCACCAAAACGTGGCGAGTATGTGCGACAGTTTGGCGATAAGCTTCGTGCAAAAAAAGCAATGCTTGGAAAATTGGTTTCCTATGAAATGGGAAAATCGTATCAAGAGGGTTTGGGCGAAGTGCAAGAGATGATCGACATTTGCGATTTTGCTGTTGGTTTATCGCGTCAATTATATGGATTAACTATTCAAAGTGAGCGCGGAAACCATCGCATGATGGAACAATGGCACCCATTAGGCGTTGTTGGGATCATAAGTGCATTTAATTTTCCGGTTGCAGTTTGGGCATGGAACACAGCTTTGGCTTGGATCAGCGGAGATACGTGCATTTGGAAACCATCTGAAAAAACACCTTTATGTTCAATTGCATGCCAACATATTTGGAATGAAGTTGCAAAAGAAAATAATTTACCTGAAGGAATTTCGTGTATTGTAAATGGTGATTTTAAAGTTGGCGAATATTTATCTACCGATATTCAAGTACCATTGATATCTGCAACAGGATCAACACGCATGGGTAAAATTGTAGGAACAAAAGTAGCGGAGCGTTTTGGAAGATCAATTTTAGAATTGGGAGGAAATAATTCCATTATCGTTACACCAAATGCAGATCTTGAGATGACCATCATTGGCGCCGTATTTGGCGCAGTTGGAACGGCAGGACAGCGTTGCACATCTACACGCCGTTTAATTATTCATGAAAGCATTTTTGATTCGCTAAAAGAAAAGTTAGTAAAAGCGTATGCGCAATTGAAGATCGGTAATCCATTAGATGAAAAAAATCATGTTGGTCCGCTTATCGATAAAGATGCGGTAAGAGCTTACATGAGTTCTATTGAAAGTGCTATTACTGAAGGAGGAAAAATTGTTGTTCCGGGTGGAGTACTTGAAGGAAAAGGATACGAAAGCGGTTGTTATGTTAAACCTGCTATTGTGGAAGCGAAAAACGACATGAGCATTGTTCAACACGAAACATTTGCCCCAATTTTATATTTGATCAAGTATAAAACCATTGAAGAAGCTATTGAATTACAAAACGGCGTTCCCCAAGGTTTATCAAGTGCTATTATGACCTTAAATGTGCGCGAAGCAGAATTGTTTTTGAGCGCAATAGGAAGTGATTGTGGAATTGCCAATGTAAACATTGGAACCAGCGGTGCCGAAATTGGCGGTGCTTTTGGTGGAGAAAAAGAAACTGGTGGAGGTCGCGAAAGCGGATCGGACGCTTGGAAAGCATATATGCGTAGGCAAACCAATACGGTAAATTATGGTTCAAATTTACCCTTGGCGCAAGGCATAAAATTTGATCTGAATTAAATTTATTTAAAGTCATTCGCTTTGTAAACGGATGATTATTTTTTAACCCCCGCTTTTGCTAAAGCAAGGGCGGATAACAAAACAAAATATCAAATGACAATCACAGAAAACAAAGTAGCGGTGGTAAGTTATCATCTAACTGCAAGCAAAAATGGAGGAACTGAAGAATTAATTGAGCAAACAGATGCGGACCACCCTTTCGCATTTATATACGGCATGAGTTCGTTATTACCCGATTTTGAACAAAATTTATTAAATAAAAAAGTTGGCGATAAATTTGATTTTAGAGTAAATGCTGCCGATGGTTACGGAATTGTAGAACAAGATTATATTATCAATATTGATAAGGAAGCGTTTATTGTGGATGGTAATTTTGATACACAACGCGTTTTTGTTGGAAATGATATTGAAATGCATGATGCGGAAGGCAATAAATTAATTGGACTCGTACTCGACATTTCGGATGCTCATGTGCGAATGGATTTTAATCATCCTTTGGCCGGAAATGATCTTCATTTTGTAGGCGAAGTGCTTGAAGTAAGAGAAGCAAGCTCTGAGGAGCTAGATCACGGCCACGTTCATGGAAAAGGCGGGCATCACCATCATTAATGCCCAGAACTAAATAAGACCTCTCTGAAGAACTCAGAGAGGTTTTTTATTTGATAATAATAGGGTAAATTTAACGTTATAACTAAGGCAGGTCACACGGAGCTGTCATCCTAAGCGTATTAGAAGGCAAAGTGCGATCTTAAAATAAACCATGAACATATACACTCGAAAACAAAAATGGAAATGGCTATTGGCGATAGCTGCCTTTATTATTGTGATATGTTCGTTGTGGTACACCAATAATTTGGTAAAACGTATTGCCGAAGATGAGCGAAGAAAAGTAAGATTATGGGCCGATGCGGTTCAGAAAAAGGCTAACCTGGTAAAATTTACAAATACCTTGTTCGAGAAAATGAAATTGGAAGAGCGCAAGAAAGCTGTTCTTTATGCTAAAACAACCGAACAACTTACCAAGGATAACTCAAACTCTACCTTTAATTTTTTACTGTATGTATTAGAAGATAATACAACCGTTCCAATTATTTTGGCCGATCAAAATGATCAGATCACAGCAAAAAAGAATTTTGATCCCGAAAAAGAAAGAGATCCTGAGTACATGAAAAAGGAATTGGAGTTAATGAAAACGATGTACCCGCCCGTTGAGATACAAGTTTACAAAACTACCAAGCAATATTTATATTATAAGGATAGTCGCGTGTTCAACGACATTAAATTAGTGTTTGATAGTTTGATAAAATCATTTATTGCTGAGGTTGCGGTTAACTCCGCCGAAGTTCCGGTAGTTTATACCGATAATAATAAAACAAAAGTAATTTCATTTGGAAAAGTAGATAGTGTTAGTGTTAACACTCCCGAAAAACTTGCCATAAAATTAGAAGAACTAAGTAGCGAGAACACACCTATAGAGATCGACCTTGGCGAAGGAACCATCAATTATATTTTTTATGCGCAATCAAATTTACTCACACAATTAAAATATTATCCTTATGTGCAATTTGGTGTGATAGGTTTGTTTTTATTGATCGCTTATATTTTATTTAGCACGGCACGTAAGGCTGAACAAGATCAGGTATGGGTAGGAATGAGTAAAGAAACCGCACATCAATTGGGAACTCCTTTATCATCGTTACTTGCTTGGAACGAACATTTAAAGGGATTAGGCGTTGACCCCGAAATTTTAAACGAAATGCAAAACGATGTGATGCGTTTGAATACCATCACCGATCGTTTTTCAAAAATTGGTTCGCAACCAACCTTGGCGCATGAAGATATTGTTGCACTTTTAGCAAAGAGCATTGATTATTTAAGAAAGCGAACTTCGAAGAATATCAACTTTGAAATTAAATTACCCGATCATCCAATTCAAGTAAATTTATGCGGACCATTATTTGAATGGGTAATTGAGAATTTATGTAAGAATGCCGTGGATGCGATGGATGGAAAAGGCACTTTAAAGATCATCATGATCGAAAAGCCCGAACAGGTTAAGCTCTTCATTAGCGATACAGGAAAAGGCATTCCAAAAAATAAATTCAACGAAGTATTTAAACCGGGTTTCACCACCAAAAAACGGGGCTGGGGCCTTGGCTTAAGTTTATGCAAGCGTATTATTGAGAATTACCATGATGGTAAGATCTTTGTAAGTGATAGTGAAGTAGGGAAGGGAAGCACTTTCTGTATTGAACTTAAAAGTTAAGTACGAAGTTAGAAGTACGATTGACAAGTCTAGATTCGCACTTCATCACTCGTCGTTCGTAATTCTAGTACCCTAATATTTTTAGCATACTCTTATAACTCTGTTCCTTTGCAAATAAACGCGTTGTAATCTCTCCACTTTCTTCGTCGCGATCAATTAAAACATGTTTTGGTGCAGGAATCAAACAGTGTTGTGTGCCCCCGTACCCGCTTAATGCTTCTTGATAGGCGCCGGTGTGAAAAAATCCAACGTATAAAGGTATTTTTTGTTTTTCTTCTACTTTTGGTAAGAACACTTGGTTGGTATGCGCTTCGGTATTATAATAATCCATACTGTCGCAAGTGAGTCCGCCCAAATTTACCGGAATATAAGGCTTATCCCAATGATTAATGGCCAATAAAATAAACCGTTGGTTAATTCCCCAAGTATCAGGAAGTGTGGTAATAAAAGAACTATCGATCATATACCATGTTTCGCGATCATTTTGCTTTTTCTGATCAATGATGCTGTAAAGTGTAGCGCCACTTTCTCCAACAGTGTAAGAGCCAAACTCTGTAAAAATATTTGGTTCCGGAATTTCATTCTCCACACAAAATATTTTTATTTGGGAAATGATCTCTTCTACCATGTATTCGTAATCGTATTCAAAACCTAAGGATGTACGAATTGGCATTCCGCCACCAATGTTCAGCGAATCTAACCCCGGGCAAATTTCGCGCAAACTTTTATAAATGCTCAAACACTTAGTTAATTCCGTCCAGTAATAAATAGTATCCTTAATTCCGGTATTAATAAAAAAGTGTAGTAATTTTAAATTGAATTTCGGATTGTTTTGAATTTTCTCTTTATAAAAATCTAAAATTTGCGAATCACGGATTCCTAAACGCGATGTATAGAACGTGAACGATGGTTCTTCTTCTGTACTTATGCGAATTCCAATATCTACTTTATCAGCCTTCGCATATTTTTTGTAGTACTCAATTTCATCCAAGTGATCCAGTACAGGTATCACATTAAACCCATCATTTATCAATTCGCAGATGTTCTGTTTGTAATTACTGCGCTTATATCCATTACAAATAATATACGTATCTTTGTTTAAGGTATTTTTTTGAAATTGTTCTTTTATAATATTGATGTCAAACGCTGATGAAGTTTCAATATGACACTCATTTTTTAACACCTCGTCGAGTACAAAACTAAAGTGCGAGCTTTTTGTGCAATAACAGTAAAAGTATTTGCCTTTATAGTCAGATTTAGCCATAGCCACATTAAACATACGCTTGGCTTTTTGGATCTGCGACGAAATTTTAGGCAAATAGCTGATTCTTAAAGGAGTGCCGTATTGTTTAATAATATCCATTAGAGGTATATCATTAAAGTATAATTGATTGTCTTTAACCTCAAACCCCTCTTGTGGGAAGTTAAAGGTCTGATGAATCAGGTTTGAATAAGTATTATCGGTTGCCATTGATGTAATTGAGTTGGATTAGTAGTTTTTAACTCATGTAAGTTAATTACTGGGCACAAAAGTACTAATTATTTGTTAATTTAATATGAAGAGTATGATAAAACCCATTCGGATAGTAGAGGTGAAAAGCGAGATAGGTGCCGGTACTCGTGGCTCCAGCATGGGAATTGACGCAATTAAGATAGCGGCTCTTGACTTTGGGAGTCCTTTTTTCAAGAAATTTAAAACAACTGAGATACCTACCGAAAATCATCTTCTTTTGGAGCCTGTTGTTCATGACTATGCAAAACGTATAAAGGGCATTTATTCACTTAACGAACGCATAGCCAAGGAGATACAAAAAACCTTAAAACGAGAGGAGATTCCCATTGTATTGGCCGGTGATCATAGTTCGGCATTAGGAACCATAAGCGGCATAAGAATGGCACACCCTGAAAAGCGCCTCGGGGTGATATGGATAGATGCTCATGCTGATATGCACAGTCCTTACACCACCCCAAGTGGTAATATGCATGGAATGCCAATTGCAGGTATTTTGGGCGAAGATAATAAAGATAGGCAGCTCAATAAGCCGGATGATGAAACCATTGAATACTGGGAAAAACTTAAGAACTTGGGTGATATTTGCCCAAAGGTTCAGTACAGCGACCTGGTTTTTATTGCACTTCGTGATTTTGAAGCCCCTGAAGATTACTTAATTAAGAAGAATAAAGTGCGAATTTTTGGTTTACCCGAGATTCGCAAGAAAGCCGTTGAACGTATAGCAATTGAAGCTTTAAACTACCTAGATGCATGTGATTTGATCTACGTGAGTTTTGATGTGGACAGCATGGATAGCCGCATAAGTAGTGGAACGGGAACACCGGTTCCCAATGGAATTACCGAAAAAGAAGCAGGAAACCTTATTTATTACATCATGAGAAGTAAAAAGATCTGTTGTTTTGAAATGGTAGAGATCAACCCAACTTTGGATAGAGAGAATTTAATGGCAGAGAACGCATTTGAGATACTTCAAAAGGCAACTAACCAGTTAAGCCACGATTTTTAAGAGAATTTCTTCAGCTTTGCTGAAGACGTTTTTTTGCCATTAATGAGTCGTCCCTCAAAAACTCTGTAAGCCTTGTTATTATTGAGTTTGTTTAAAAATAGTGCGATAAAAATCTACCGAAAAAAGTAAAAAAGGATTCAAAAAGCGTCAGATGTTTTTAAGTGTAAATTAAACCCTAATGCTGCGCCCGGGATAGAACGAAAAGCCTTGTTTAGGGCTTTGCTTAATGTTTGCGCAA
>JAWXAS010000117.1:0-26465 GCA_034439635.1 Bacteroidota bacterium
GTCGCACTGCGGGGTCTCCGCAGAAAAAGCGAAGCCTACTCGTTGCGCAAACATTAAGCAAAGCCCTAAACAAGGCTTTTCATTCTATCCCGGGCGCAGAATTGCGGTTTAATTTACACTTAACCCACATTGCAGTTTTTTCCTTTGAATTTGTGGCTAATCAGGCGGTTTGAGTTGTTCGGGTTCTGCAGGGGGGGCTACAAATTTTTTGCGGGTAAATGGTTTATGTTTATAGTTTAGGGCATTATAAATTGTTTCTACTTCGGGCCTTGGTTCTGAGCATTGCCGAATTTTTATAGTTTGCCCATATTTGTTAACCATGGTTGTGGTTACCGTTTTCTGGGTGTTCATTATTCTTGTTATATCCCTCCATTCGTTATTGATTTCTTTTTGTTTTAATTGGTGCCTGATTGTATTTACAACTGTATAAGCAAACCAAGATGCAAGTGTGCCATTGCCGCATCATCCGTTTTATGGTAAACCGGACGGAGGTCAAGATCTGTTTTGAGTGTTCGGAATGTACTTTCTATTTCGCGTATCGTATTGTAAATTGCCCATTGAGTTTGTTCTTCCTTTTCATCAAGATTAATTTGCAACAGATATTGTCCTTCCCGTTTTGGAACAGGTTTTGGTTTCCATTGAATATCTGTAACTATTCCTAAATCATTTGCGGTAACGTCAATTTGGTAATGTTTGTTTGTGCTTTGGTATTTTTGCTTTACCCGGCCGATACGTTCCCAAATTTTATCTTTGTTTTTAGTTCCCCTTTTTTTACTTAGGCCATCTTTTATTTGCTGCAATGCTTGCTCGTAGCGCATGGTAAATTTATTTTTCATGCTGTCTTCTTTGGCTTGTTTTGCCCAGCTGTGTATGAGTAAGTAATTATCGGCATCGTCCGCTACTTTTACTTTTTGTAATGTAATCGGTTGCCCTTTTTTATCTTTTATCACCACAGGATTGCTATTCACATCTGGAGAATATTTTTTTAATGATGACCTGGCTACAACCATGTATTTAAAACGGTATTTTCGAAGCAATAAAATATTATCTTTTGTAGCAATGCCCGCATCCATTACTATTATAGGTTTTCTCTCGGTAGCGAAAGTGCGCGCGCCTAGTTGCTTTATGATTTGCAACAAGCTTTTACTATCGGTGGTATTGCCTTCAAATAATTGAGAGTACTTAATAAAACCTTCGGTATTCACCACTAAAGCAAGTACAATGAGCTTACAATCACTGCGTTTTTCTTTGCTACGTCCAAAATTTGCAAGGGTGCTGTCTTTTTGCTGACCCTCAAAATAGGTATTAGTAAGATCGTAAATGTATATGGTGTCATGCAAATCAAATAACTCATTGGTACGTTTACTCAAATGCTTTTCTAACTCATCCTTTACACTGAATAACTTGTGACTGATGCCGTAGAGTTTATCTTTTGTAATTTTTTGTTGTGCATAGTTTGTTATTTCACAAACAGCAGAATTTTCTTTTATCCATTGAGATGTTCGTAATTCTGAAGCGGGGTAACTTGTACGGCTGATAATGTGTGTCAATGCAAGCTGTATTGTTTCTTTATCCCATTTTTTTTCCTCGAAAAATTCAGCAATTTCAGTTGTTGTATCGCTTGGGCGCATATCCACTCTGTACCAACTTCCCGGATGTTTTTATTTTTAATGCTATGGGTATCTATCGTTTCATAATCCCTGCCCTTAATAATATCGAGACGTTCATTTTTTAAAATAGTGAGGAAATATTTTTGCGCCAACGATTCTACAATTTCATCATCGGCTTCAAACATATCGCAAATACCAGTTCGTGATTGCTTTACTAATGCAGATATACGTTGTGCTAAATTTTTTCTTTGAGATTCATCGGGCAATTCATCTAAGGTTCCCAATTTAACAATGCTGTGATGGCGTACAGTATTTTCGTAACGGTAACTTTCGCACAATCGGTAATAAACTTTATGCTCGCCTGTTGTTTTTAAATATTTTAATACTGGCTTAAGAAACACTCCTACAAATATAATTTGCAGAAACATCATTGACTAAATCCCGGTTGTACTACAAATCAATTGCAAAATATCGTACCTCTCAGTATCAATCAGTTGTCTTTTATCAACACTATATTTTTTGATAAATACCTATCAAATCATTGGTTTTTTAACATCTCAGAAGAATTTAACTGCAATGTGGGTTAAAAACACTTGCCGCTTTTTTAATCCTTTTTTACTTTTTTCGGTAGATTTTTATCGCACTATTTTTAAACAAACTCAATAATAACAAGGCTTACGGAGTTTTTGAGGGACGACTAAGTAATACTTTAAGCAACGAAATATCGCTGATCTAACCACATAATTTGTGTGGTAAATAAAATAAACGATAAAGCCGATCACTAAGGTTTTCACACATCAGTATAAATCAGAAAAATCTGCGTTATCAGCGTTCTATCTTTTGTTAGAATTTCAATCCCACCGCCACAAGAAAATTAGTATTGGTAAGTGTTAGATCTGTTTTTACAGGATCGGTGCTGTACATGTAATAATGTTCTTTGGTAAATGTTTTTGCCCACGTAATATCAAAAAACATGTTTGATTTTGTGCGTATTCCTAATCCAATACTGGCAGTTTGCCTATCAAATGGTCCTTTAAATACTCCGCCAAACGGACTTCCATAAATGGCATAACCTGCACGGATCATTACCGGTTTCATATTCAATTCTGTTCCAACACGAATGTTTGTGGCTGTTTTATATTTGCTTTTAATAACAGCATTCACTCCTGCAAAATCAGAAGGTGTGGTGCTGGTAATGCTCGAATTACCATAATTCACTCTCTCAACATCTAAAGCAATTGCCAACATTTTATTAATAATGTAAGCTGTATTAAATCCATAACGCATTGGTGTGATAACCCTGTAAATAGATTTTCCCTGCTCTTCTTCCGCCGGAAATTTTGCCTCTTTTGGAGTACTTGTATTCTTGTCAAAATAGCCATTCATAGTATAATAATACGTATCTGTTAAGTATAATATAGTAGGTGTGTGAAAGTAAGCCCCTAATCTAAAATCCGAACTCACTCTATAAACACCACCAACTTTTAAATTCAA
Source organism: Bacteroidota bacterium (assembly GCA_034439635.1). GTDB lineage: Bacteria > Bacteroidota > Bacteroidia > B-17B0 > Aurantibacillaceae > Aurantibacillus. The sequence goes on from JAWXAS010000117.1 coordinate 3,105, forward strand.
GCCATAGCCTGTTGTTTTAAAATACTCTTTGTACAAAAGAGAATTAAATCCCAAAAGATCCGTGTAATAATATTCTAGCGCAGGTAAACCATCTACATAAGTTGATGTATAACTTGTTGGTGTAACTAATCCAATTCTCATGCTATCATTTCCATCAGCTTCGCTATGAGTTGTGGTTGACTCATATTTTACCCTTGTAACACCCAAACTTCCGCCAAAATAAAATTTATCATCTACTGATTGTGCTAACGAAAAATTTACTTCATTCATTCGACCCGATGTAGCCAAATTTCGTGTTAACGAAACGCTTCTTTTTGGATCTACCAAAGAAAAAAAACGTCCTCCAACAGAATCATAATCCATAATATAACTCGCATATCCCAAATATTCATAACTTGAATTTAGCGCACTTAAGGTTTTAGCTTCATTTGCAAGCTTAGTCATGTCTGCTGCCAAGGTATTACGCGTTGCACTATTTGAGATCTGAGTTATTGAATTAAAATTGAGTAATTGAGTATTACTTACGCAAAATATATTTCTTTTGGTGGCGTCTTTTTCATTACCAATAACAAAGGCTAAACCAAAATTTGAAAAAACAAAATTACCATCCGGAGTGCCGGTATTTTTTCCCTGAAATCTGGCGGTATTAAATGTAAATCGCAAACCACCCGAATAAACCATCTCCCCTTTTCTGTAAATACCCAACCCCCCCGGATTTGTTGCTGCACAACTTACATCACCACCTAAAGCGCCCATAGCGCCTCCCATAGCAATGTAACGCGGACTACCTCCTACTCCACCACGTGAATAGCGTAATGCATCATTATCGTTTTGGGCTAATAGCGCAAATGAACTTAGCATACATTGTGCAGCTATTACATACTTTTTTATCATCTAAGGAATTATCTTGGTCTGTTTGAACTACCGCTGCTCTTTACTGGCGTTGAATTACCGCCACTTCCGCTATTACCTCCGCCCGACGAACGGTTGGAGTTTTGGTTTTGATTAGACGAATTGCTTTCGGTTAATTTTCCACCACTGGTAGTTGTACGAACCGGTGTTTTGGTTGGATTAGTATTTGTACCTGTTGTGCCCGAATCATACGTATTAGTTGGTTGATTATTCGAATTCCACGTGTTTCCACTTTTGGTTGGATTGGTAGATGTATTTGTATTGTTATTCAAATTGGTATTACCGTTTCCTGAATTAGTATTTACAGGATTTGTATTGTCTTTGATCTTCACGGGTGTGTTTGCATTTGAATTCATATTGGTTGACCCGCCTTGAATACTATTATTCCCATTATATGATTGTGTTGTTTGATAATGTTTAATATTATCGAACTTAGGTGTATTATCTTGCGCAGCTACCACCGAATTAATAAATTTAACACGATCGCCTGTTTCTAAATCCTTTGGAACAGTCATTCCTGCATGACTCGAGCGCGGGCTGTTGCCGCCGCTATTTCCTGTTCGTGGACCATTATAATAGCTACTGTTCTTATCCTGTCCGTTAAAATAACCCCAATTGTTATTGTTATTGCCGTATTGATAGCCCCACGGATTATTACCGTAATTAAAATTATTGTAATTACACCAAGGCTGGTTGTAACCATAACCGTAATTATTGTAATAAGGATTATAGCCATAGTTATAACCGTATGGATTATATACTCCACCATTATACCCATTATTGCAATAGCCGTTGTTGCCGAAGTTATTATAACCGTATCCGTTATTGTATGAATTTCCTATATAAATCCCTGAATTACTATAAGGACTATTCCAAAAATTATAGCTACCGTAAATGCTGCTGCCATAACAATTCGGATTTTGATTATACCAATATGTATTTGTGTAATAATTATCGTAGTACCCTGCACCATTAACTGGATTACCAAATCTACGCACACGTGAAGAATAAGCGTAATCATAATAATCATCTGAAGTATAATTAGCGTCTTGATAATATGGGTTAGAATCTTCCTTTGCTTTTTCGGCAACACGCGCTGCTTGGTCTTTAGCTTCCTGTTCGGCCTTTTGTTTTTTAAGGGCTTCCATTTTTGCTATATTCAAACGTTTTTCTTCTGTTGGATCGCTATATACATCATCGTTGAATGTACTTAGCTGCGATGTTTTACAGGAAGTTAGAAGTAATGACAAGGAAAATATGGCGACTGCTAATTTTTTCATGGTTTTAAGCACATTTTATATGTAAATTTACGAAATAATAAGCTTCGTTTTTAGCCTGTTTACAATGATTTAACAAGTGGTAGGTTTAAAACGGATAAGTGGTTGATTTTACAATTTATTGTGTATTTTAGTTTATGAGCAAATCCATTACCCCACAGGAACAAGACTATAGTAAGTGGTATAATGATATAGTTGTTGAGGCCGATTTGGCCGACCATAGCGCCGTTAGAGGTTGCATGGTAATTAAGCCACATGGGTATGCTATTTGGGAAAAAATGCAGCAAACCCTTGACCACATGTTCAAAGAAACCGGACATGTGAATGCTTATTTTCCTTTATTTATTCCTAAGAGTTTATTTGAAGCAGAAGAAAAAAATGCAGAAGGTTTTGCAAAGGAATGTGCTGTAGTAACACATTATCGTTTAAAGACTGACCCCTTAAATAAGAGTAAGTTAATAGTTGATCCTGAAGCAAAACTTGAAGAAGAATTAATAGTTCGTCCAACCAGCGAAGCCATTATTTGGAGTACTTACAAAGGTTGGATTCAAAGTTATCGGGATCTTCCTTTATTGATAAATCAATGGGCAAATGTTGTGCGTTGGGAAATGCGAACGCGTTTGTTTTTAAGAACTACAGAGTTTTTATGGCAAGAAGGACATACAGCGCACGCAACACGTGAAGAAGCAATTGCAGAAACCGAGCAAATGCTTAATGTATATGCCGATTTTGTTGAGAATTACATGGCTGTACCTGTTTTAAAGGGAGTAAAAACACCAAATGAACGTTTTGCAGGCGCCGACGATACGTATTGCATTGAAGCATTAATGCAAGATGGCAAGGCTTTGCAAGCAGGTACCTCTCATTTTTTAGGACAAAATTTTGCGAAGGCATTTGATGTGAAGTTTGCCGATAAGAACGGAAAGTTAGATTTTGTTTGGGCAACAAGTTGGGGCGTAAGCACTCGTTTGATGGGTGCCCTGATCATGAGTCATAGCGATAATCACGGATTAGTGATCCCACCAAAATTAGCGCCAACACAAGTTGTGATAGTGCCAATTTATAAAGGCGAAGAAGGCTTAAAAAAAGTAAGTGAGCATGTAGAGAAACTAAAAGCCGATCTTCAATCAAAAGGAATAAGTGTAAAATACGATAACAGAGATACCCAACGCCCGGGCTTTAAATTTGCCGAGCACGAATTAAAGGGAACTCCTGTACGAATTGGAATTGGCGAGCGTGATATTGAGAATGGAACCATTGAAGTTGCACGGAGAGACCTTTTAACCAAAGAAGTAATAAAAGTTGAAGATGCCGCTAATTATATAAGCGACTTAATGCATAGCATTCAAACCAATTTGTTTGAAAAAGCTATTCAGCGCAGAGAAAAAATGACTAGTCATGCTACCTCGTATGATGAGTTTAAAAAATTACTGGATGAAAAAGGAGGTTTTATTTATGCGCATTGGGATGGAACGCCAGAAACGGAAGAAAAAATAAAGAATGAAACCAAAGCTACTATCAGGTGTATTCCTTTGAACAACAAACAGGAAAACGGAACGTGTATATATAGCGGCAAACCAAGTACGCAAAAAGTAGTTTTTGCAAGAGCTTATTAAGATGAAGAAGAATTTGAATAATCAACGTGAAACAATATTGAAACTCCTTGCCGAAAAAGCAGTGATGAAGCAAAATGTTTATGCTAATACAATCAAAATATTTGAGCAAATAAGAGATTCGTCAAGAAATGTTGTAAATGAATTGGCAAACGATATTAAAGGCGTTGATTCAAGAGTTACCTTGGCTTTTAAAGAATTCAATCAGCAGTCGTTTCAATTAAAAGTTGCCGGTGATATGTTGCAGTTTGACATGCACACCAATGTATTTGAATTTGAAAAATCTCATCCGGTTTATAAATCAAGCTATGTAAAGAAGAACGACTTGAATTCGTTTTGTGGAATTATTAGCGTTTACAATTTTTTGGCCGATTCGTTCAAATATAATCGCATTAATGATGTTGGTTTTTTGATTGCACGAATTTTTGTTAATCGCGAGAAGAAATTCTTTATCGAAACCAAAACACCTTTAAATTCAAAATACAGCAATTATAGCGACGAACCCATTAGCGCCGACAATATTGCTGATATCATTAACGAATTAATTATTTTTTCTATTTCCTTCGATCTATTCATTCCTCCTTACGAAGCTGTAAAACATGTTAGCGTAATGGAGATCCAAGAAAAAGCAAGTAGCGCTGTTTTAAAAACAGGAAAACGTTTAGGTTATATTGGTCATGGTTCCGGCGACGGAAGCGAGAGTAGTTTTGAAGATGACGCCAATTTATAATTATGCAGATCAAATCCACTTCACTTAAAGACATTGCAAGTATCATCGGATCCAAATATATTGGGCACGATGATCACATGATAACGGGTTTCAACGAAATTCATCGCGTGCAAAAAGGCGATGTGGTATTTGTTGACCATCCAAAATATTATGACAAAGCATTAAATAGCGATGCAACTACAATTATTATTAATAAAGAAGTAGCGTGTCCTAAAGGAAAAGCTTTGATTATTCATAACGAACCCTTTACTGCATTTAATCAACTTACTTTACATTTTCAACCAAAGAATTACAGTAATGCTAATGTAAGCAATACCGCAAAAATTGGAACTAATGTTACAATGATGCCGGGTTGTTTTATTGGAAATAATGTAACAATTGGAAATAATTGTATCCTCCACCCTAACGTGGTTATTTACGATCATTGTATTATTGGAAACAATGTAGAAATTCATGCAGGTGCTATCATTGGATCTGATTCTTTTTATTTTAAAGACCGTAAAACATCTTTTGAGCCACTGAATTGTTGCGGCAACGTAATTCTTCATGATCACGTGGTGATAGGTGCTAATTGCACAATTGATCGCGGTGTAACAGAAAGTACTACCATTGGAAAACATACTATTTTAGACAACATGATCCACGTTGGGCACGACGTACATATTGGTGAAATGTGTTTATTTGCAGCGCAAGTTGGCATTGCAGGTTGCACAACTATAGGAAACAATGTAAAAGTTTGGGGCCAAGTTGGAATTACAAGTAACGCTATTATTCCCGATAATGTTGTGGTTTACGCACAAAGTGGAGTTACAGGTAATTTAGAAGAAGGGAAAACGTATTTTGGATCTCCGGCCGGTGAAGCCAAAGAAAAAATGAAAGAGATCTTTGCTTTGAAGCAATTGCCAAATTTGATCCATAAATTTTACGATAAATAACATTGATCCATAAATTCTATAGCACTTTAATTTTCTTATTTTTTTTTGCTTTTTATGCTTTCTCTCAAGGAAATTATAATTTGAAGAGAACATGTATGGAAACTGCAAAGATCAAGAAGTACAAAAGCGTTCCCGATCTTTCTAAGCAGCTCACCTCAAATTACACAAAGGATATTGATAAAGTAAGATCCATATTTTGTTGGATCACTCAGAATATTATTTATGATGTGAACGAATTTCATAACGATTCTGCGCACAAATTTTACAATTACATTAAATATAAAACCTGTGTTGGATGCGGAGATAGTTTATATAACGCTAAGATCATTGATTCTGTTCTAAGAAAAAAAGCTGCTATTTGCGATGGTTATGCACGTTTATTCAAAACACTTTGTATGTTCTCGGGGATCAGGTCGGAAATGATTATTGGCATGGGAAAGAACGATATTGAACAATTAAATGTTTATGAATCAAACCATGCATGGAACGCCGTTTCTGTGGATAATAGATGGTTTTTGCTTGATGCCTGCTGGGCTAGCGGCACATGCGATTCGGCAACAATGAAATTTACACCTGCATTAAATGAGTTTTACTTTTTTACAGATCCTAGACAATTTTCATATTCCCATTTTCCGGATGAAAAAAAGTATTTTCATTACGATAATGCTCTTTCAAAGCAAACGTTTATTTCTATGCCTTTGGTTTTCGATGATTTTTTCTTGTTAGGCTTTGACAGCTTTACGCCTCTAAACGGCTTATCTAACATCAAAAATGAAGGTAAAATGACGGTAACGGTAAGTAAATTATTTACTGACAAGGAAATGGCGTTTTCAGGTACAGGAAATATTGAAACTAAAAAATCTGAAATAAAATATACGCTCGAACAAAAACTTGGCGCTGAAAAAACAAAAACACTAATAGTTTACTATAAACACAAAGCTATACTCGAATATAAGGTCAAGTAATCGCTTTCAAAATCGATTCCCAAAGCAGATCCCCACTCTTTTCCCAGCTGAATTTTTCTCTTTGTAGTTTGCCTTTTTCAACTAAAGAATTTCTTAGGGTTTCATCTTGAAAAATTTTTACCATCGCATTTTTTACTTCCGTTATTTGTAAAGGATCAACTAAAAGCGCTGCATCTCCAGCAATTTCGGGCATGCTTGTAACATTACTCGTAATAATTGGCACTTCCGCTGCCATGGCTTCTACTAAAGGAATTCCAAAACCTTCATAGTACGGAACAAAGGTTAATGCCATCGCGCTGCCTAAAACAAGGGCCATATCTTCATTACTCAAACGGTTTGTAAATATAACTTCCCCCTCAATCCCGGTTTTTTTAATTAATTCGTAAGTATCGCTCATCCCCCAAGCTGCAGAACCGGCAAACACCAATTTTGTTTTAGTGGTTTTTTCTTTTTTGAATTCTCCGAAAGCTTTAATGAGCGTTGCAATATTTTTTCGTGGATGGATAGATCCTACATAAACGAAGTATTCACAACCATTCGCAAATTTTTTGCGAGTTGTACTTTTTGTAAACTCATCTATTGGTTTAAAAAACGAATTGATACCGTTGTACACTACGTCAATCTTATTTCTATCGATTTTATAATTTTCTGAAATATCTTTTTTACTGAATTCGGAAACTGTTGCAATGCGTGTTGCAGTCTTTGCGTAGAGAGGAAAATAGCGGTTGTAGTATTTAGCTGTTAACCATTTTGAATCCTTTGGGTGATGCAAAAAATTAATGTCGTGGATCACAGGAAGCTGTTTACACTTTGCTCCAAGTGATAAAAATCCATCGGGCGATAAAAAAAGATCAGGCTCTAATTTATTTAAAAGATGTTTTACCGAAACATGAAACCAAGCGTAATACAAAATTGGATGGCGGGCTTTCGGCCCAACAATTATCGGCGTGATATTATCCGAAAAAATAAATTCCGCATCGTAAGGCCTGTCGAACAAAAACACAAAATGTACATCCTTGTGCTTTTGGGTAATGTGCTTTAAGGTTTGATAACTGAACCAACCTATCCCCTCTAATTTGTTTTTAAGTAAAAGCCTTGTATTTACAACAATTTGCACGGTGCAAAACTATGAAATTAAAGTGAGTTTCAATTGTTTTAAATAAACAGCTTTAATTAATTGATATTCAATATATTATGGTCATTAATGAAATTAGTTTTGATGCTAAAATATGCTATCTTTGCCTTTCGATTTTTTTGCAAAAAAAGAAGTTCATATTCGACCTCGCTATATTATTGGCTTTAAACCTTTTAATTAAGCCGTTTTGGATCCTGATCGTGGACCCAAAAGTGCAAATGGAGGTGGGTAATGCGGTGTATGGTGAATACATGGCCTTATTTAGTTTTTCTTTTCTTACAAATATACTCCTCGATCTTGGTCTCGCTAATTTCAATAACCGAAACATTGCGCAAAATTCGCATCTATTAAGCAAACATTTTAGCAAGCTCTTAGCTTTAAAATTTGCTCTTGGTGCTTTTTACATTTTTATCACACTCATTCTTGCTGCCGTTGTTTACCAAGGCGAGATTCGTTATTTGAAATTACTCATTGTACTTTCTTTTAATAGTTTTTTGTTGAGCATGATCGCCTTTATGCGTTCGTACCTTCAAGGTTTGCATTTGTTTCGGGTAGATAGCGTTGTTTCTGTTCTTGATCGCGTGATCATGCTCATTGTTTTCTTTGCCATGATGTTTGGCGTATTTGGTTTAAAAGTGGATATTATGAACTTTGCCTATGCGCAAACCGCAGGGTATTTTTTTACAGCGTTAATTGGATTTGTGATTGTATTAAGAGAAACGCATACCTTCAAACTCAATTGGCATTGGGCTTTTAACTGGATGATCCTTAAAAAAAGTTTTCCATTCGCTATGCTGGTATTACTCATGACATTCTACAATCGCGCCGATGCCATTATGATAGAACGTATTTTAGGAGGGGATCTTGGGAAATATCAAACAGGTATTTATGCCAAAGCCTTTAGATTATTAGATGCCGCAAACAATATTGCCATACTCTTTGCCGTTCAATTACTTCCCATCTTTAGTAGGATGTTAAAAAACAAAGAGAATATCGAGAATATTGTGAAACTATCTTTCACCCTCTTGATCACACCATGCTTGATCGTTTCTATCAGCTGTTTATTTTATGCCGATGAATTTTGTAAACTGATCTACAACGGAAATTCAGAAGGACACGAAATATTAGGGTTGTTGATGTGTTGTTTCACGGCAATTTCTATGGTTTATATTTTTGGAACTCTACTCACAGCCAACGGTAGTTTTAAACAACTAAATATTATGGCTGTTACAAGTATTGCCATAAACCTAGTTTTAAATTTTATTTTGATCCCAAAAATGTACGCTTACGGAAGCGCTATTGCCAGTTTAATAACTCAGTTCTTTGCAGCCGGAGTGCAAGTATTCCTTTGCTACAAGATCTTTAACTTCCATTTCAATAAAAAATTTATTACTTCCCTTGTGTTATTCATCATTGGGGTGATCTTTATTAATTATTTTACAGTAAATTTAACTCCACAATGGAAAATGAATTTCGTTGTGATGTTAATATTCAGCGGTTTATTTGCTTTTGTAACAGGACTACTTAATCACAAATCAATTTTAAGATTTATTAAATACAGATAATGGACAACAACAAAATTAATTTAATGGGTCTGGTACATAAGGCCGTAGAATGGAAAAAGCCATTACTGGTGTGCACTTTAACGGCCACCTTTATAGCAGCTATTATTTCATTCCTAATTGCGCCGCAGTTTAAATCTACTGCCACCGTATTTCCAACGCGTCAGTTCTCGGTTTCAAAGCTCATAATTGAGCAGAATGTGGGTAATCAGGAAGACTACAATATGCTTGGCGACGAAGATGACGCTGAAAAAGCAGTGCAAATATTAACCTCAGAAACACTGAAAACCCTTGTGTCCGACAAATTTAATTTGTGGGAGCGTTGGAGTATTAGCAAGGATAAGTTTGCATATCATAACCTACGTTTGAAATGGGATAACATGGTAAAGATCAAACGCACTGATTACAATTCTATAAAAGTTGAGACCTATGATTACACAGCTAACGGTGCCGCCGAAATTTGTAATGGCATTTTAGATTATTGCGATACCGTTCGTCACCACATGACCATGAGCATGGCTAATAAGGCTTTTGAAATTGTAAAAGGAGAATATGAAACTACTATCACCAACATGAATGAAATGGAAGATAGTTTGCAAGTACTTCGCAACTTAGGTATTTTAGATTATAAAGAAGATGTAGAAGCTTATACAAAAAGTTATGCCAAAGCCCTTGAAAAAGGAAATGGATCTGCTGCAAAAGTTTTGGAAGAAAAATTAAATAAATTAAAAAAGTACGGTGGGGCATATTTGCATGTAAGTGAAAATCTAAGAAAATATCGTTTTAAATTTCCAGTTATAAAAGCTAAATACGATGAAGCCTTAGTTAACAAGGATAAATATATTCCCTTTTTTCAGATAGTAGAAAAAGGCGTTCCTGATGAATTTAAAGCGCGCCCTATTAAAACACTTATTGTTTTGATAACATTGCTTTCTACTTTTATCCTCACTTTTATCATTTTGATGTTCAAAGAGAATATCGCCAAATTTAAATTGGATAATGGCTGACTGACATGGGTTACCACGAAAGTGGTCAGGGATTTTAAGAAGGAAGTACGCCCGCAAAAACTAAAGGAAGATGATCTAAAAAAAGAAAGTGGGCAAAGTATACCACCGGAAATACTACTAGAACTTAAAAAAGAAATACAAGAATTAAAGGAACAATTAAAACAAGACATCAAACCAGCGCAACAAACCCAAAAAGTTTTTGCACCAAAAATTGACACGATGGCAGAATTTAACAAAACAGAAGATTTATTCATAGAGATTTGGTCGCACAAATGGAAGATAGCGATCATTATTTTTGTAGTTGCTGCTATTACAGGAGCCTCTACCTATGTAATAACTCCTCTTTACAAATCAGTATCGGTTGTTGCTCCGGTTAACTTGTACCCTACTTCGGATGAATCAACTACAGAACAATTGATCCAATATTTTACAAGTAGCGACGTAAAAATGCAACTAGCAGAAAAGTATAAACTGTTTAAATATTGGGGCATTGATACACTTACCGATAAAAGCGGAAGAGCTTTGTTTGATTATTATTACAAAGATTATATCAGCATATCACCAACTATGCTTGAGTCGGTAGAGATCATTGTAAAGGATCATGATCGTTTAAAAGCACAGGAGATCAATGGTGGAATTTTGGCGCTTACAAACGAACATATCAAAAATAATAAGAAATTCATTCTTTCTCAGTACATCAAGAATATTGGTAAGACAATACAAAAACAGAACGAATCCATTGATTCATTATTAAATCTTGCTAAGAACGATGAGATATACATCGATGCTAACGGCAACGAGAAAGATGTAAAAGGAGAAGAAGGAAGAGGTAAGGGCAAGAAAATAAAGAAATTAAAACAAAAGGAATATAGCGAAAAAATAAAAGGTCATGCTAAATCTTATGGACGTATTGTTTACAAACGCGATAAATTCTATATGGATTATGCAGGCGATATTACTTTCTTCTCAATTATTTCGCACCCTACATTAACCGATAAACGTTGCTACCCAGTTAGATCTATGTTCATTATCGTGGCTTGTTTGTCGACCTTTATTTTTTGCATCGTTATCATTTTGATCCGTTTCAGAATGCGTATTAGAAAAAATGCTTAAAAAACTTAGTAAAACATACATACTTTATTTACTGGTTGCCTTATTTGTTATTGGCAACGTTTATGTTTTGGTAAAGAAACGTGATTATTTCTTTGAGTATAATGCCATCCCGTTTATTTTGATTGTTGGTTATTATGCTGTTTATAATTTACAAAGCCTACTTTTTTTACTAGCCTTCATTACTCCTCTTTCTGTATCACTTAAAGAATTGGGTTTTTATGGCACGGTTAATTTAAGTTTGCCTGCCGAGCCATTAATGGCAGGACTTATGCTTTTGTATTTTTTAAATAAGGCGTATACCAATAATTACGACCGGCGCATCAATTTCCATCCATTAACCATTATCATTTACATTCAGCTCTTCTGGATCTTTGTAACGATGCTTACCAGCGAGGATGTAATTATATCTCTTAAATTTTTGATCTCTCGCTGTTGGTTCTTGTTTAGCTGTTATTTTTTAGCAAATTACTTATTTAAGAATAAAAAGAACATAGTCCCATTTCTTACATCCTATATAATCTCGTTGGCTATAGTTTGTGGATACACAATTTTTATGCACTCTAAATATGGCTTCGATCACAAATCGGCCGATTGGGTAATGAGTCCGTTTTATAACGACCACACCGCTTACGGCGCAGCTTTAGCCATGTTCATTCCTGTTTTAGTTTCTTTTTTAATAATGAAGAGTATTAATCGGTTTAATAAATTGATGTACTTATTTCTTTTGGTTTTATTTATTGTTGCAGTGATATTATCTTATGCTCGCGCTGCTTGGTTAGGCGTAGCAGTAGCTTTAGCAGTATTTGTAACTCTTTTATTGCGATTTAATTTCAAAGTTCTTATCACCGTGCTATTCACTTTGGGTTTGTTGCTATTCAGTTTTCAAGATGATATCTTGATTGCCTTAGGAAGAAACAATACAGATGCTGAGGAAGGCTTTTTAAATAATATTGAATCGGTTGCAAATATCTCTACCGATGCCTCCAATTTGGAACGTTTAAATCGCTGGAGTTGTGCGGTGCGAATGTGGCAAGATATGCCGGTGTTTGGTTGGGGCCCTGGAACATATATGTTCAAGTATGCGCCATATCAATTAAGTAGTCAAAAAACGGTTATCAGTACAAACTTTGGAACAAACGGAAATGCGCATAGCGAATATCTTGGTCCGTTAGCCGAAGAAGGATTACCCGGATTATTGATCGTGCTTTGTTTAATGTTCTATACTTTTAATTTTGGATATCGATTATTCAAAGAAACAAAAGACCCCGAGATAAGGATATTAGGAACCGGTGTTTTTTTAGGCCTGGTAACTTATTTTGTTCACGGGTTTATAAATAACTTTTTAGACACAGATAAATTATCACTTCCGTTCTGGAGTTTTTTATCAATTATGGTATGCATTGATCTCTTTCATAAAGAGGAGGAACAAAAAGAGCAGCCCTAGTTTAGAGGCAGAAACCACAAAGCTTTCAGAAATTCCTCCCTCACCCTTAGGGTTACTCCCTCAAGAGGGAGATGGGAACAAATCCCCCTTTGGAGAGGGTGTCACTACTCGTTGTGATGGGGAGGCGTTTTTATTGCTACAAAAGTACCCCAAGAAACTAAAGCCTCGTGTCTTCGCGTCTTAGTCGCTAAAATGGCTTAAAATATCAGATCTGTAACTTTTAGAGTAAGCAACGCAATATCATCTGTAAAATTCTGCTCGCCCTTGTAATCCATAGCAAGATCTAAAACAGCATTATTGATATCTTCGGGTGATCCGCCTTTTTTATTTTCAATACACTCTTTTACACTTTCGATGGTTAACGAATCGCCGCTATCATTTATGGTATCTGTTAATCCATCGGTATAGCAAAATAAAATAAGATCAGAAGAATAATTAAAAATATCCACTTCTATATCACGAAGGTCTTCCTGAATTCCTAATAAGGTTGTGCCTTTACTTAAAGAAATAAATTTTCTTTCGTTATAAATCAACGGAGCATTGTGGCCCGCATTAATATAAGTTAATTGCTGACTCTTCGTATTTATTTTCCCTAAAAAGAAGGAAACAAACTTTTCGTAATTGGTATTATTAATTACGCGTTTGTTTAGTTCAATAATTATATCCTTTAAGTTATGCGTGTAATTACAAAGAGATTGTAAAGTGGCTTGTAAATTACTCATCAAAATGGCGGCACTCACACCTTTTCCGCTAACATCGGCAATGCAAAAAATAAACTCGTGATTGTTAAGTTTTATAAAATCGTAATAATCGCCACCTACTTGCTGATGCGGCAAATATTTGGCATTTACATTAAACGAGTCGGAGTGCGGTAAATTATGCGGAAATAACATCTCCTGCATATTTTGCGCTAGCTCTAATTCTTTATCTATTTGTGCTTTATGAATATTGGATTTAAATAATTTCTTATTCTCAATAGCTACCACGATAATATTGGTGATCGTTTGAACAAATGGTAAATGCTTTACCGATTTACTTAATTCAATTTTATCGGGATCAACATCTCCAAGCAATACAAACGCAAGTGGGCTTTTTTTATGATATACCGGAATTACGATCTCAAAACTTTTGCTTAATTCACCCTTATTATAAGTAATCGTTTCTATTTCGTTGAATTGAAGAAGTTCATCTTCAAATACCGGAACTTTAGCATAATCGGGAATTCCATAAGTCAATAAACATTCCCATACTTTATCTAAGCTAAAAAGCACTAAACGCCCTACTCCAAGACGATTTTGCAAGATCTCTTTATAAAGTTCAAGAAGTTGAGCCGTAGAATAATTATTGTTGATGGCCTTGGTTACTTCCAATAGCGCATTCAACTTCAAGTCGCTTTCCGATTTTATTTGACTCATCTTAAATTAAAAAAACCGCTTCACTTCCTTTTTTACTGAAGTCGGCTTCAATGTGTTCTTGTAGTGTGGTGCTTAATGATAATCCCACAAAATCCGCTTTAATTGGAAATCGTGTATGACTTCTATCTACCAACACCAACGTATTTAATTTCTTTACAGGCTTATTTAAAAATAATTTAGTGGCGTACATCAATGCTTTACCGCTGTTCAATACATCATCAATTACTAATATATTTTTGTTCACATGATCCTTCTCTTCAAAATCAGTTACCGGCTTTGTTTTCCAGGGCTCATCCTTGTTTAATGTAATTTTTCCTAATGTCAATTTAATCTCACATACCTTTTTTAAACGATTATGGATCTCTTTTGCAAGAACGTATCCGTTGCCATCAATACCAACAATCAATAATTCCTTTTCTCCAAAATTATTCTCATACACCTGATAAACCATACGATTTATCTTTTGGTCTATTTGCACCGTGTTTAATATTTGCGTTTTATCCATTAGTAATTCTTAATAAGCTGATCTAGTTTTTGCTTTACCGAATCGTTTGGTTCGCACAAAGGCAAACGCACATACGGTTCAGTTATTTTTAATCTATTTAAAGCATGTTTAATTCCGCCCGGATTTCCATCAGCAAATAACTGATCTGTAATATCCACTAATTTATAATGTAATTTTTGTGCTTTTTCAAGATCATGTTTCAGGGCCGCACGCACCATGTCGCTAAAGTCACGAGGAAAAGCATTCGCCACAACTGATATTACACCTACGCCACCATAAGCAATCACACCTAATGTTAAATTATCATCACCGCTTATCACCATCATATCTTTTGGCTTGTTTTTGATGATCTTCATTATTTGTTCAATACTTCCACTTGCTTCTTTTGTAGCAACAATATTTTTAAAATCGCGCGCAATTTTACATTGTGTTTCCGCAGTAACATTACTTCCTGTTCTTCCCGGCACATTGTATAATATGATCGGCAATTTACTAGCTTTAGAAACTGCTTTGAAATGTTCGTAATAGCCCTTTTGATTTGGCTTATTGTAATAAGGCGCAACTGAAAGTATAGCTGCAAAATCTTTTAAGTTGGTGGTTTTAATGGCGTGTACTACTTCGGCAGTATTATTCCCACCAATTCCCAACACTAAAGGCAAACGCTTTTTGTTTATTTTTACAACGGTATCGATTAACAATTGTTTTTCTTCCTTTGTTAATGTTACACTTTCGGCGGTAGTTCCATTCACTACAATATATTCAACCTTACCATTAATTAAATGTTTAATTAATCGTTCTAATGCTTTAACATCAACAGTGCCTTTTTTAGTAAAAGGAGTTACAATGGCAACCCCCGTACCAGTGAGGAAATTTTTCATACAGCAAAATTAAGAAAAATGAGCAGAATTACGGCAATTTTGATGTTTTTTATACCCACTAGACTTTGTATATTTACCACTCTAGAATTTACATATGAACTTAGAATTCAATAAAAACGAAGATAAAATGAAATTGCTCATATCTCAAATGGAGCAACGTTTGGGCAAGATATACCTTGGCGGTGGCAAAAGCCGCATTGATAAACTGCACGAGCAAGGTAAAATGAGTGCCCGTGAGCGTATTGATTTTTTGTTGGATAAAGATACACTCCGTTTTGAAATGGGTGCCTTTGCAGGATACGAAATGTATGCTGAGCATGGTGGTTGCCCATGCGGTGGCGTTGTTATTGTAATTGGTTATGTAAGCGGAAAGCAATGCATTGTTGTTGCTAATGATGCTACAGTAAAAGCCGGAGCTTGGTTTCCTATTACCGGAAAAAAGAATTTACGCGCGCAAGAAATTGCCATGGAAAACCGCTTACCTATTATTTATTTAGTAGATAGTGCCGGTGTTTACTTGCCTTTGCAAGATGAAATTTTTCCTGATAAAGAACATTTTGGGCGTATTTTTAGAAACAATGCTGTGATGAGCAGCATGGGGATTTTACAAGTGGCTGCAGTAATGGGCAGCTGTGTAGCTGGTGGCGCTTATTTGCCAATTATGAGCGATGAAGCCATGATTGTAGATAAAACAGGAAGTATATTTTTAGCAGGAAGTTACTTAGTAAAGGCAGCAGTTGGCGAAACTATTGATAATGAAACTTTGGGTGGCGCTACCACTCATTGCGAAATTAGCGGTGTAACCGATTATAAATGCAAGGATGATGCCGATTGCTTAACACGCATTCGCAATATTATGAGTAAAGTGGGCGATTATGATAAAGCCGGCTTTAACCGCGAAACCCCTGCTCTTCCAAAAAAAGATCCAAATGAATTGTATGGCATTATTCCTGATACTAGGGATAAGCAATACGACATGCGCGAAATTATTGGGCGCATAGTGGATGGCAGCACATTTGATGAATACAAGGAATTATATGGACAGTCTATTATTTGTGCATACGCGCGAATTGATGGTTGGGCCGTAGGAATTGTGGCCAATCAGCGTAAGGTTGTAAAAAGCAAGAAAGGCGAAATGCAATTTGGTGGTGTAATTTATAGCGATAGCGCTGATAAAGCTGCACGATTTATAATGAACTGTAACCAGAAAAAAATTCCATTAGTGTTTTTACAAGATGCCACCGGATTTATGGTGGGCTCTCGCAGCGAACAAGGAGGAATTATTAAAGACGGTGCCAAACTAGTGAATGCCATGAGTAATTCGGTTGTTCCAAAATTTACCATCATTATTGGAAATTCGTATGGCGCTGCAAACTACGCCATGTGCGGCAAAGCGTACGACCCGCGTTTAATTGTTGGTTGGCCTACCGCGCAAGTAGCGGTAATGGGCGGTGCACAAGCTGCTAAAGTATTAGTTCAAATAGAGGTGGCTTCTTTAAAAGCAAAAGGAGAAGTAATTACTCCCGAAAAAGAAGCTGAATTATTTAATAAAACAAAAGACAAGTACGATACTCAAACAACACCGTATTATGCGGCTTCGCGCCTGTGGCTAGATGCCATTATTGATCCATTAGATACTCGTAAAGTAATTAGTATGGGTATTGAAATGGCAAATCATTCCCCTATTACAAAACCTTACAACCTTGGCTTACTGCAAACTTGATCTATGCTCTCATTTGAAACTATAAAAGAAATACGTTTAGACTTAATTACAATTTCATTAAAATCAGATGGTATTGTTTACGTTTATTTAAAAGAAAACTGCGAAATTAATTTAGAAACACAAGCACAAATGTTTAATGCCTTTCATAGAATCTGTGAAGGAAAAATGAGGCCGTTTTTGTTTGAGGGCGATCCGGGAGTAACTGTAACAAAAGAAGCCCGAGATAATGCATTACTTATTGAAGAATCTTCTCCTATGAAAGCAACTGCGGTTATTGCTCGAAATACGGCGCATACTTTACTAGGCAATTTCTACCTTAAATTTAATAAACCCAAGCGACCATATAAAGTGTTTAAGAGCCGAGCTGAGGGCCTGAAGTGGCTTGAACAGTTTATGTAATATAAGTTTAACTCTTTCTATGTCAATCTCGATACAAAAAAATGAAAAGAGACGCATTTCTCTCCCGAAAGCTATCGGTACGAAATGACAAAAGATTCATTCTCATTTGTCAGTTCGAGTAATTTTTGCCTACTCTTGCAAAAATTGTATCGAGAACCACCCATAAATCTTAAATCTTCCTTCTAAATTCGCCTTCCAAATTGGTTTTTTTCTGAATAAATCCTTAACTTAGGGGCTCGAAAAATTCACATTAAAATCTATATAGTATGGCATTTGACATTGAAATGATTAAGGAAGTTTATAAAAACCTTCCAGCAAAAGTAGAAGCAGCGCGTAAATTGGTTGGTCGTCCGCTTACATTAACCGAAAAAATATTATACGCCCATTTACATGCCGATCAAAAACCGGCAAGTTTCGAAAAAGGAAAATCGTATGTTGATTTTGCTCCCGATAGAGTGGCTATGCAAGATGCAACGGCTCAAATGGCTTTGTTACAATTTATGCAATCTGGTCGACCTAAGGTGGCTGTGCCTTCAACAGTGCATTGCGATCACTTAATTACCGCTAAAAATGGTGCTAACGCTGATTTAACTTTTGCTAATACAGAAAGCAAAGAAGTGTTTGATTTTTTGGGTTCTGTTTCTAATAAATATGGCATTGGTTTTTGGAAACCAGGTGCAGGTATTATTCATCAAGTTGTTTTAGAAAATTATGCGTTCCCTGGTGGAATGATGATTGGTACCGATTCGCACACTGTTAATGCAGGTGGATTAGGAATGATTGCTATTGGTGTTGGTGGCGCTGATGCTTGCGATGTAATGGCGGGCTTAGCTTGGGAATTAAAAATGCCAAAATTAATTGGTGTTAAATTAACCGGTAAATTAAATGGTTGGACTGCCCCAAAAGATGTGATTTTAAAAGTAGCTGGTATTTTAACCGTAAAAGGTGGAACCGATGCTGTAGTTGAATATTTTGGTGAAGGCGCTATTTCTATGAGTTGTACAGGTAAAGGAACCATTTGTAATATGGGTGCCGAAATTGGTGCTACTACTTCTACCTTTGGTTATGATGATAGCATGAGCCGTTATTTAAAAGCAACTGGCCGCACTGATGTAGCTGCTTTAGCAGATACTGTAAAAGAACATTTAACTGCTGATGCGGATGTGTATGCTGATCCAGCAAAATATTTTGATCAAGTTATTGAAATTGATCTTTCAACTTTAGAGCCACATGTAAACGGACCATTTACTCCCGATTTAGCAACGCCTATTTCTAAATTAAAAGAAGCAGCTTTAGCAAACGGATGGCCAACAAAAATTTCGGTTGGTTTATTAGGTTCTTGTACCAACTCTTCTTACGAAGATATTTCTCGTGCAGTGAGTATTGCTAAACAAGTGTCATCAAAAAATTTAAAATCAAAATCAGAATATTTAATTAATCCGGGCTCTGAACAAATTCGTTTTACTATTAAGCGTGATGGATTTTTAGATGTGTTTGATCAAATTGGAGCTAAAGTATTTACCAATGCTTGCGGCCCTTGTATTGGAATGTGGGACAGAATGGGTGCTGAGAAACAAGAGAAAAATACCATCATCCACTCTTTCAACCGTAACTTTGCAAAACGTGCCGATGGAAATCCAAACACGTATGCATTTGTTGCCTCACCAGAAATTGTAACAGCAATGGCCATTGCAGGCGATTTAACGTTTAATCCATTAACTGATTTTTTAACTAACGAAAAAGGAGAGAAAGTAAAATTAGATGCGCCAACAGGAGATGAATTACCATCAAAAGGTTTTGCTGTTGAAGATGCAGGTTATCAAGCGCCAGCTTTAGACGGAAGTAAAGTAAGCATACAAGTATCTCCTACAAGTAGCCGTTTACAATTATTAGATCCATTTGCTGCATGGGAAGGTGTTGATTTAAAAGGATTAAAATTATTAATTAAAGCCAAAGGAAAATGCACAACCGATCACATTAGTATGGCCGGACCATGGTTAAAATTCCGCGGACATTTAGATAATATATCAAACAACATGTTAATTGGTGCTGTAAATGCATTCAACGAAAAAACCGACAATGTAAAAAATCAATTAACGGGAGCTTACGATGCTGTACCAAAAGTACAACGCGATTATAAATCAAAAGGAATTGGTTCAATAGTAGTTGGCGATGAAAACTACGGCGAAGGTTCATCACGTGAACACGCAGCCATGGAGCCCCGTCATTTAGGTGTACGTGCCGTGCTTGTGAAATCGTTTGCCCGTATTCACGAAACAAATTTAAAAAAGCAAGGCATGTTAGGTTTAACCTTTGCAAATAAAGCTGATTACGATAAAATTGAAGAAGACGATACCATTGATATTACCGGTTTAACTTCATTCGCTCCAGGGCAACCATTAACCTTGGTGTTTCACCATGCCGATGGAAGTTCAGATGAAATTAAAGCAAACCATACTTACAACGCTCAACAAATTGAGTGGTTTAAAGCTGGTGGTGCTTTAAATATTATTAGAGCTAATGTGAAGGCGTAAAAAAAATAAAATAAGTAAAGCCCATCGGAAACGGTGGGTTTTTTTATTAAGTCATCCTCCAACTGTAAAACCTTAAAAATACGTCTATCAAAACTGCCCTACTTTTCAATATTTTTATAATTTTGTATAGCAAATTATTTACCCCTAATAGTACCCATTTATGAAATTCAAAAACCGCTCAACAAACAAACATTCCTTGTTAGTTCTTGTTGCCTCAGTTCTATTAATAAGTGAGCCACATATTATGTTATCGCAAGCAGACGCGTGTAAAATAACCCGTAACTTTTGTTTAGGCGATGGCGGAAGCTCTGAGGCCGATAAAGTAACAACAAGCAATGGAGGCAAAACAATTATTTTAAAAACCGGTTTTGAAACAATAACCCTTAAACTTGGTAAAATTCCTGAAACTACAGCTGAATTAAAGATCATTAATTACACCTCTGAACCTGGTGAGGACGAGATCTCTATTAAGAATTACTCGGATAGTGGAAATGAAGTAGAAACCATGGATGTGGCTGATGATAGCAAAACAGCGTTTGTTTGTGTTGCAAACGGAAAGTTAACTGTAACATGGAATGATGTGAAGTTCAAGCATACTGCCAATTCAAAAACGTTTTTTAAAGGTAGCGGCGAAGCAACCTGCAATGTGGCTAAACCTGCAAATGCATCGTCGGCCGCAAATAATACCGGCAATAACAATACCACCACTAATACTACACCGCCACAAACCGCTGTTACACCGGCTGCTGATCCTGACGCACAATTAAAAACTGATATTTTAAATTACGAAAAAACCTTATCAGAACAAACCAAACAAATTACTACAAAAGAGTATGAGCTCACTGATAAAAAGTCCAAAAAACAAATTGATTCGGTTGACGCTGTTATAGCAAAGTATGATATTGACATCTTGAAACAAAAAAGAGACGAAACAAAATACGTACTTGAGCGCTCAAACAAAACATTAAGTAAGAAAATAAGTATTGACGAAAAACAGGAGTATATTGCTAAAGAAGAAAAATGCAAATTACAAGCAAAGTCTTTAGAAGCAGAAAAAGCCAAGATCATTGAGCTTCAAACGCTGAACACAGCAAGTAAAAAAGCCATCGCCGATCTTCCTGCTCAAATTACCAAGCATGAAGCAGATATAAAAGCGAGTGTTCCTAAAGATGCGCTTGACTCATTGAATTTAAAAGTTAAACAAATTGAACTGGAAAGAACGAAAGTTGATTTGGATAAAAATAAATTAGTAGAAGAACGTACCAACAAATTATTAAGAGGAAAATTAAGTGATAAGGCAACCGAAGAATATGCTTCAAAAGAAAATGCTTGTCAGCAAAAGATCAACGATTGTAACAACCGTATATCAGAACAACAAAAACTCATTAAAGCAGAAAACAAGAAAGCTAAAAAGGAAAACAGAAGCGCCAAGGTTGATTCGATGAAAGCAAAACTTAGACTAAAGATCGTTGAGAAAAACATTTCGTCAACTGAAAAAGACGTAGAGAAATATAAAAAGAAGAATAACGCCGAAAAATTAGTCGAATCAGAAAAAGAATTAGTGAGCCAGAAAAAAGAACAGGCTGATCTACAAAAGGAGATTGCAGGCTACGAAGCCCAGTTAAAAAAATAGCACGTTTATCCCAATTTGCACCCCCGTTCGCACGGATTTGTAGTCCGTGCCGTAAGACACCGTTCATTCCGATTTTTAATCTGAGTTAACCTTACTCACCGAACACTTAAATCTATCGTTGAAAAATTCTATTTTAAATTAATTCTTATAAGCGAAACAAAATGAAAAACATATTAGTCTTCTTTATCCTTATCCTACTCGTTTCTTGTCAAGAAGAGCTTGGTGAAACTTTCCGTGGAGTTGGATATGATCACACTTCTGCACAAAAATTTGATAAAGAAGTAATTGATCAAGTTGGCGTTTTAGATAGTTTGAAAAACTTTTTAGTTGAGAATTGCGACACAATTGTATCTTTTACATATAAAGATCTTGATCTAAGTCAAGTTTTTACCCGTGTAGGCGAAGAACCCTTAACGATAGAAAATTTTTCATGTACTAGTTTTGGTAGTTATTTTTGCAGTTTTGAAACGCCTCGATTGCCTGAGTATCTGATACCAAAATTCAAAGCTCATTTAGCGAAGTTAGATACTTCAAAATTGCGGATCGTATCTTTATGTAAAGATAAAGACACAGACTTCGTAATTAAAGAAGAATTTATCAATGACTCTGTATTGATGATTCACTCGATTAGTTTTTATCCTGAGAAACCAAAAAATAAGGAATACTACTTCAAATTCCACAAAGACACTTTCTTAGGAAAGAATGTTCAGTATAGGGTATTTCAAACCTTCAATTATAAGTCGCCTCAATTTGAAAAAAGCTCCCAATGATGTTATGATAGTTTACATCACACGTCCGTATTTTTAATCCGTGTTTTTCATTATATTTAAATTATTGAACATATATTTCAAAATAACAACTCCCCTCTTCCTATTAGTTCATCCATACAATGCGCAGAACAAAAATAGTGGCATTCTTCCCAAATACGACACAGCTGAAGTTCGAAAAAAACAAAACCCACTTGTACTTGAAGCGGAAAGTAAATTAAAGAAAGACCAGATCTCACTTCCTGAATTGCTTAAGAACTTTGATTATAAGCCAACCCTAAATACAAAAAGAGGCTGGTATCATCACAAAGTAAAAAAAGACACAAATCAATCTTGGATCGAAGCTCCGGTTTCGGCTGATGGACATATCTATTTAAAAGCAAGATATGTTGGAACAGAGCCTTATAATATGATGGGACTGTCGGTTAAATGCGGACAGGGAGAAACAAATTCCTCTCCTTTAGCAATTACTAGTAATTATGCCAATAGAAAAAAAGTAGGGGATACAATTACAGAAGTGCTGCATTTGTTTGTTTACAAGAGGAAAAACGGATATGATACAAGAAACTTATGTTGTTTTTATTGCGATTGCCTTATAACCAGTATGCAAGTTGCCGTTATAATTTTTCACCAACACGCGGAACGTTGGCTTTTGACAATGAGTACCGATATTTCACAATTTCATCATATTATTGAGTTTGTTTAAAAATAGTGCGATAAAAATCTACCGAAAAAAGTAAAAAAGGATTAAAAAAGCGGCAGATTTTTTTAAGTGTAAATTAAACCGCAATGCTGCGCCCGGGATAGAACGAAA
>JAWXAS010000118.1:0-21573 GCA_034439635.1 Bacteroidota bacterium
GCAAAGAAACCGCAAAGAAACCGCAAAGGTCGCAATGATCAAAAACTGCATAAAAAGAAGGCTAAGAAAGCTTAGCTTTCTCGCGAAGACTGGGAACATGTTGCAATTTCAATTATGGAATTTGAAACTTATTTAATTACGGGATTTCTTTGCGAAACCGAAGGCCTTTGCCTTCTTTTGACTAGTGGAGAAAAACTTAGCGCTCTTTGCGCTCACGTTAGTATGGGGACTTTGAGAAATCGTAAAGCGATCTTCGCGGTTTCTGCCTCTAAAAAACAAGTAAAATTAAGGCGTAACAGGCTCCTCTTTCTTCTTGGTATCCGCGTCAAAATAAAAGCCTAACGAGAAACGGAAAGTATTTTGTAAAGGATTATTGAGCGTACGAGGAATAAGATAAGAAATATCTAAGCTACCAATGCTGTATTTTAAACCAATACCAACTGTAAAAAACTGTCGAGCACCCTTTGTTTTTGGTTCATGAAAATAACCCGCTCTTACTGCAAATGTTTTATTGTATTCGTATTCAAGGCCACCACTGATATTAAATTCAGATAATTCTTCTTTAAAACCACCCGGCGCATCACCAAATGATTGAATGATACCTTGAGCTACCGGAACATTTGGGTTTTTTCCTTTTGCAATTATTTTAGCTCCTGTAGTTGGATCAATTGCAATTTGCGAAGTTGTATTTCCTAAACTGTCGGTTTGATATTGGTAAATAGGTGGCGTAGGTACAAGTAATTTATTAAAGTCGAGGTAAAAGCCAAACGTATTAGCTTCATCCATTAATACTTTTAAACCTCCGCCCAAACGCATATTCATTGGAATGAAATTCTTTTCGGTACTGTATTTTATTTTTGTTCCAAGATTGGTAAAAGCTAAACCGGTAGTTGCATACGACTTTTTATCACCTAATTTAAATATATCGCTTTTGTAGTACATGGTAAGATCAACCGCAACTGTACTTGCAGCATTACCTTGTTGTCCGTTAAAATATACACGGCTAATACTTGAGTTCACAAAACGGAAGGCTACTCCTAATGAAAAATTCTTTGCTAATTTTTGGGCAAAGCCCAGATCGATCGCAAACTCATTAGGTTTAAAATCGCCGGTGCTATTTCCTTGCGCATCGGTTAACTGAATGTTTCCTAATGTAAAATAACGTAACGAACCGCTTACGGCTTGCGTTTTACTTATTTTTGAATACCCGCTTAGGTAATACAAATAAATATCCGGAACTAAATTGCGTAACCAAGGTGTTGCTGTTAAAGCCACGCCAAATTTTTTGTCGGCAAATGCTAGTTTACTTTGATTCCAATGTGTAGAATTGGCATCGGGATCTGTAGCTACTCCAACATCGCCCATGGCACCTTGCTTACTATCGGGGCTGATCAATAAAAAAGGAACAGCAGTGGTGATAGGGTTAATGGTACTACCGCCAAGTGCTTGTGAACTTATTTGAGCAAAGTTTGGTGATGCAACAAGTACAGCAAAAAGTATAACACATATTTTTCTATAACTGATCTTTTTCATTTTAATTGGGACGCCAAATATACTAATTAAGTATTACTAATTTTTCGATTTTTTCGGCCTTTTTATTGCCTTTATCGCTAATGGCAACCTTATATAAATAAACACCTCTACCTAATTTATCTCCGTAGTCATCTCTACCATCCCATACTATACCTTCATTACGGAAACCTTCGCAATTTATTGTGCGGTTAATGCTTTTTGCCAATTTTCCGCTGATCGTAAATATCTGAATGATCACCTTGATGTCTTCGCAATTGCGGTTATGCTCAAAAAAGAATTTTGTATTTGTAGTAAAAGGATTAGGATAATTTAACACCATCTTCAAAGCAAGGTCTTCATCTTTTGACACCACAAAATCGGCACTAACACTCGATGAATTGTTTTGTACGTCCCATATCTTGAATGAGAGCGTGTGATTTCCTTCGGGGATATCCTTTAGTTGATATTTTACTTTACCCGTTTGGTAGCTATTCAAATTTGATTCGTAATATTCATTGAGTATATAAGGTTTATTTGTATTCTCATCCAACACAGCTGTAATATCATGACCAAACCCTGTGCCTACAGTATTAATTCCAGTTGAATCGGAAACCTCTGCCATTAAAATAGGATCCTGATCGGTAATGCCGCCACTCACAAAGGTTTTACTGTTTAAATACAACTTCACTTGTGGACCCTCAACATCTACCGCAGCATTAGGGCTTAAACCACCAACTCTTACGCTGTCGTAATTTCCATTTGCATCAGTGTAGCCATCGGTTGCATAATAGCTGAATTTGGCTTTTCCGTAATTGAACGATACATCTTTTGGAACAATGAATGAGAATGTGAAGTCGCCATTCTTAACCTCAACCTTTCCTTTGTATATAATGTTTTGCTGAGATTGAAATTGAAAAGGCGTTAATGTACCCGGAGATGTTGAAGATCCCGGATCATTTAATTGGCAGGTAATAAGTTCGCTTTTATCATAGATCACAGGATAAACCAATCCATTAAAGCTGGTAAACTTATTTGCTAAACTATCGCCCACATAACCTTTAATGGTAACTTTTGAAAGTCCTTTAATAGTATCTACTAAAGTTGCACTTATGGCATTCCCATTAATATGAGTTGTGTAAATTTTTTGTTTTGGGTACGCAAGCGTTAAGGCCGGATCGCCCAATAAATGAAAATTAGAATAAAAGAAATTTTGCTTTAAGCTAGCCTTAGTATTGCGAATAATATCTCCTAAAGCAGGCATGCTATTATCGCTTTGTTTTTTAAAGATGTAATCAAACAAACGGTTATTTAATGTTTCGTTGAAGTTTGAAAACGCTAAACGACATGTACTAAGCATGGCTATTGATCCGCCTTTTGGATTGAGTAAACATAATTCACCGGCCGAAACACGATCAGGGTCATCATAGCGACTAAATTCGCAAGTGGCTGTTATAAACAGAGGCAAAGTATTAAAATTGTTCCAGGCATCAATACTCGCAATATCTACAACGCGCTCAGCCGATAATCCAACCTCGCCTCCGTGCCCTGTATAATTCATGATCAAACAACCTTTATCTATTCTATTGTTAAATGCAGCTTGCATATCAGGATAACGTTTTCCTCCTGGAGTTGATAAACCTTTATATGCATCAATATAAACTTTATCAATATTACAAGAAGGTGATCCTGCTTTTACTTTACCTGCTAAATTGTTGGCCTGGCCCATGTGCAAAGCACCATCTCCATCATCGGCACAAAACATAATATGGTTACGCCAATCGCCAAATATCTGATTGTTTTGTGTGATAGAGCAATTATCGGGAGATGTAATTGCGATGCCAGTTTTTTTATAGTAATTCTCAATTTTTTTAACAACATTATCGGCCTGCGTTGCGGTTGAAACAACTATTCTACCAACACCAACATCCATTGCATCATTCGGATCATTCTCAGCATTATATCCTTCTTTAGGATCCATTAAACCGTAAAAATCATCAGAGGCAACGCTATATATATACGATACTGAATTCTCTGTTTCGTAGGTTGGAATAAGATTGGTATTTCCCGGACGACCATTTTTGTTGATATAAGAACCTCGGCCTAGTAGCAATAAATATTTTGTTGGTTTTCCACTAGCAATACCTCTCGTATAAAGCATTCGTGTAAAATCTCTAATAGCACTGGCATCTATTTTTCCACTAGAAAACTCATTGTAGATCTGTTCGGGTGTTGCAATAGCATAGGTTAATCCTTCTTCTTGTTGATGAAGTGTTGCTAAACGATTTGCATAAGGTAAAAATTGCGAAGGCGAGATGATGACATAATCAGCTTGGGTTAATGCATGAAGATTTTGATTTGGCACTGTACTAATATAACTTGGTTGTGGAAGATTAGCGGAACTAAATACTACATATTCGTTCAACGAATCGGCATTGGCGGCAAAACTCAATATATTACCACTAGTTGTATAGTTCTGCTGATACGGACTAATGATATCGGAGATATTCCAAATGGTGGTGCCGCTAAAACCATTCGAATTCAGATTGTAAGTGCAAATATTTCCGGGAGCCGACACTCTACTATCGCGAAATTGGAATGTGTTGTTATTGTAAACTAATTCGCGGCGGGCATTAACCGAAACTTTATCTATCCAACCAACTGTGTTTGGAGTTAAGCGACTTACAACGGCCGTGATATTTGACGGATTGTTATTAAGAGTTTTTCCAAATTTTGTGTCCAATACAACAAAATCGGCAAGGTAATTTGAAATATCAAATCCACTAATAGAATGATTATAACTTAAACCATTAACAGAAACGTTGTACTGGTTGGCAATAGTGCCTCTTCCTGCCACGGTCGACTCAGCCCTTATAGTATCTCCTGATACAAAATTATTATCGCCAAATACAAAACTATAACTTGTGTTCACATCAAAATATTCGCCATACATGTTTCGTCCGCTTTTTACAAAGTTGATCAGATCCACTTCATGGCTATTGTAATAATCGTAAGTAGATGTTGAAATGTTAGGAGGATTTACAACTGAATTTTGTGAAGCAATACGTTTGCCGGCGCCAATATCTACATTCAAATAATAAAAGGTGGTATCGCTGTAAAAATTATTGTAAGGCGCAAATAAAAGTCCTTTACGGTCGGGGCGTTTATCCCAGCGCGTCATACCTTTTCCATAAAACAACACATGATCGCTGGTGTTAAATGTATTATCACTTTCGCCAACCACCACAATAGCATTCTCTTCCAGGTCATCGTATCTAAAGTCTTCATTTTGTTCGGCCAAAATAACACCACCATTCCCGTAAATGCGAATATTTTTTGGATCAAGGTTGCCCATATTAATTCCCAAGCTGTTTAGAAAAAGAAAATCTAATTTATAAACTCCGTCTCTTGTTATAGCAAGTTTATACCACTTACCATTGGCCAAAACCGAACTGCTTTTGAAAGCGTTCGCATTGCCGGTTTTATTTGCGCTGGCTACCTCATCCCATGAAATGGTATAGTTTACTAATTCTATCACTTCGCCAAGTTCATTTATTCTGAAGGGAATAACCGCGCAAGAACTTAGTGTTTCGTTAACCGAGATGCCTTGTGTTGATGTAACTTGAAATTCGTTGCTTAAGTATTTTGCAAAATTAGCTTTGATGATGTTAGATGTTTCATTGTCGAGTTTTATTTCCGCAACAACATTTAACTTCCCAATTGCTTTGGTATTGAGCGAATTTGTTTTACTTTTAAGGAAGTAAGGCAAATTGTTTTTTTTGTGATCGTACAAGGCGTTTTTAACAATTACTTTTTCGAAACTGCTGGCATTTAATTTAACAATATTGGAAATAGGAGTTCTGCTCTTTTCTGCAGAAAAAACTCCGGCAATTTCTGCATTTTGTGCAAAAAGGACCAAATTGGATAGAAACAGGCAAATAAAAAGTGAAAACCTCATAATGGGAACCGTAATATTAACAAATCTACAACGGGTTTATAGCAAAAATATTGTTAAGAAAATGTTTTTGTTTTTAAAAATACATTATTATATTTGTAATATAGGATTGGCACATTAATCATGAAGAAACGTATTTTATTTATATTGCTTGTATTCTCAGTAGTTTCAAGCGACTTGAAGGCACAGGATCCTCAGTTCACGCAGTTTTATGCGAATCCTTTATACCTTAATCCTGCTTTTGCCGGTACCGCAAGATGCGCAAGGGTTTGTATGAACTATCGTAACCAGTGGCCTAATTTGTCAGGTCAGTATGTTACATATTCTGCCTCTTACGACCAACATTTCGATTTTATGTCGGGTGGATTGGGATTGATCGTTTTAAGTGATGATCAAGCTCGTGGAACTCTAAGGAACACTCAAGCAAGTTTAATTTATTCCTATCATGCGGCTATAAACCGTGAGTTTTCGTTAAAATTCGGTATACAGGCTACTTATTTCCAAAAAACGCTCGATAAAGGCCGTTTGAACTTTGGAGATATGATCGATGCTCGTCGTGGTTTCGTTTGGAACACTTCAGAAATTGTTCCTTCTGCATCTAAGAAAAACGCCGATTTTACCGCAGGTGTTTTAGGATATAGCAAAAACTACTTCTTCGGATTCTCTGCAGCTCACATCACTCAGCCTGATGAGGGACTTTTAGGGGTATCTAAATTGCCGGCTAAATTTACGGGACACGCCGGTTTGATCATTCCATTAGAAAAGGGTAACGAGAGTTACTTATCGCCAAATATCTTATTTCAAGCTCAACAAAAATTCCAACAATTGAATTTGGGTATATATTATGTTAAAGGAGCTTTTGTGGCCGGTTTATGGTATCGTAATATGGATGCTGTTATAGCACTTATAGGTTTACAAAATGACAACTTCAAATTTGGGTATAGTTATGATGTAACTGTTTCAAAACTAAGTGGTAACACCGCAGGATCACACGAGATTTCGTTACAGATCCAGTTCGAGTGTAAAAAGAAAAAGAAAAAATACAGGACCATCAGTTGTCCATCTTTCTAATTATTTTTGTAACCTTTTAAACTATATAACGTTATAGCCGTTTAAATACAGTACTAACTTATGAAATGCCGAATGCGTTTCATGTGGTAAATTAAAGAATTAAAGCATTATGAATATAAATTGGATAAAAAACCGTAAAGTATTGACAGCCATAATGGCTATCGCTGTGGTTTCGTGTACCCAGGAACGTTCACCGGCAACTGGTTGGGCTTATAATGACCCTACTAACGGTGGTTTTGAAAAGGTACCTTACGAAGAGCAAGAGACCGGCCCAGGACTTGTTTTAATAGAAGGTGGAGCCTTTACAATGGGTCGTACCGAACATGACGTTACTTACGAATGGAACAATATTCCTAGAAAAGTTACTGTTTCTTCATTCTATATGGATGAGACCGAGGTAAGCAACTTCTCTTATTTAGAGTACTTATATTGGACAGGGCGTGTATTTGGTCCTACTTTTCCGGATATCTATTATAAAGCCCTTCCCGATACTTTGGTATGGCGCGAAAAATTAGCCTATAATGAGCCTTACGTAGAGTATTATTTACGTCACCCTGCTTACCGTGATTATCCGGTAGTTGGTGTGAACTGGTTACAGGCAAATGATTTTTGTGCTTGGAGAACTGACCGTGTGAATGAATTCATTTTAGTTCGCGAGGGTTTATTAGAGCATACACCAAGTCCTTCTGACCAAGATTATTTTTCAACCGAAGCTTATTTATCAGGTAAATGGCAAGGTCAGCTAAAACAAAAATTACCTTCATTTGACGAGCAAAATCCAGAGCGTGATGTGCGCGTGGAAGATGGTATCTTTTTACCGAAGTACCGTTTACCAACAGAAGCTGAGTGGGAATATGCTGCTTATGGTTTAATTGGAAACACAATTGGTGAGCGTATCACTGATCGTCGTATTTACCCTTGGAATGGACATGGTGTGCGTAATGCAACTGATAAATACATTGGTCAGATCAATGCAAACTTTGTACGTGGTGCTGGTGATTATATGGGTACTGCAGGTTTCTTAAATGATAACGCCGACGTTACTGCTCCGGTTTATTCTTATTGGCCAAATGATTATGGTTTATATAATATGGCCGGTAACGTTACTGAGTGGGTAATGGACGTTTATCGCCCTAACACTGGTCAGGATGCTGATGAGTTCCGTCCTTTCCGTGGTAATATTTTTACAACACAAATGCGTGATAGTACAACCTTAATTGGTGGTTTAGGTGGAGAGATCTTAACTAACGTTGATGGTCCTGTTTACCAAAAATTCAATCACAAAGTTAACAATCCTTCTACACATGGCGTGAGTGGTGAAACTGCTGAGGTTACTGATAGCGTTCTTACAGTAATGTCGAAAGATATTTATAACAACAACAACGCAACACCTGAAGGTAAATCAGATATCCCAGGCCGTGTACAATGGCGTCAGGTATCTAATACTGTTGCAACAGACAACTTAGATGAACGCAGAAATTATAAAACTGCTGATTACATCAACTATTTAGATGGTGATGTGAACTCAAGTATCTATTTTGAAGATGGTGAAGATTCTTATGCCGACAAATCAGAAAAGATGATGTATGAGTACGCAAAAACTTCTTTGATCAACGATAAATCTCGTGTGATTAAAGGTGGTAGTTGGAGAGACCGGGCATACTTTTTAAATCCTGGTACTCGTCGTTTCTTAGATCAACGTCAAGCTAATGCATGGTTAGGTTTCCGTTGTGCTATGACACGCGTAGGTAGTCCGGTTGGATTAGGCAAGTAAGTTTGTTGATAAAAACATTTGAGAACCCCGACGCTTACGGTCGGGGTTTTTTTATTTTGTAACATGATTCAAAAGTTATCTGTAGATGAGTTGTATGAGCTTTATAAAAAGGTAGATCTTAATATAACAACCGATACACGCAAAGTAATCCCAGGGTCCATTTTTTTTAGTTTAAAAGGCCCAAACTTTAATGCCAACGAATTAGCTGCAAAAGCAATTGAGGCAGGTTGCAAATACGCCATTGTGGATGAAGAGAAGTTTGCCAATAACACAAACATTTTTTTAGTAGAGAATGGATTAAAGGCATTACAAGATCTTGCGAACCATCATCGCGCGCAATTCAAGATCCCTTTTTTAGCGATCACGGGGAGTAATGCAAAAACTACTCATAAGGAATTTATCAATGCAGTGCTTTCAAAAAAATATAAAACACTTGCTACCGAAGGAAATTTAAATAACCATATTGGAGTACCATTAACTTTATTGAAGTTAAGACCAGATCATGAATTTGTCATTATTGAAATGGGCGCTAATCACCAAGGCGAAATAGATGAATTGTGCACCATAGCTGATCCTGATTTTGGTTTGATAACCAATATTGGCAAAGCGCATTTGGAAGGTTTTGGAGGTATTGAAGGAGTAAAAAAGGGTAAGAGCGAATTGTATAGATACATTCAAAAAAAGCATGCTACGATCTTTACCAACGGCGATGATGAGGTTTTGCACGATCTTGCTAAGGATAATGATAAGGTTTCTTACGGTACAACAAAGTTGTATGATACTATAGGAAAATATATTTCGGATGGAGAAATGGTATCGTTCAAATGGACAACACGCTATGGCGATAAAGATTGGAATAAATTGCCAATAGTAAAAACGCAGATCGCGGGTAAGTATAATTTTATCAATTGCTTGGCTGCTGTTTGTGTAGGTCATCACTTTCATGTAGAAGATGGCTTAATCAACGAAGCGTTGAGTAATTATGTACCAGCCATGAACCGCTCACAAATGGTAAAAACACAAAGCAATACAATTTTATTGGATGCTTACAATGCCAATCCAAACAGTATGAAAGCAGCCATTGAGAATTTTGCGGAGTATAAAGCAGAACAAAAATGGTTGTTGTTGGGTGATATGTTTGAGTTGGGAGATTACAGTAAAACAGAACATCAAGCAATTGTTAACTTGCTAAATGATAAAAAACTAAGCAATGTGATATTGGTTGGAAATGAATTTGCATCTTTAGGAGGGAATTCGTTTAAAACATTTAAAACTACACAAGAGTGTATG
The DNA here is from genome assembly GCA_034439635.1 of Bacteroidota bacterium. Lineage (GTDB taxonomy): Bacteria > Bacteroidota > Bacteroidia > B-17B0 > Aurantibacillaceae > Aurantibacillus. The sequence goes on from JAWXAS010000118.1 coordinate 9,600, forward strand.
GATCATTTAAAAACACATCGTATAAAAAATGCCACCGTATTAATTAAAGGTTCGCGTAGCATGAAAATGGAAACATTGCAGGAGGCTTTATAACATGAATTTTAAAAAGAATAAACTTATTATTTTAATTATCGTAGCCATGGTGCTAGGTATTTTAATTGGATCAATTGCTAATAGTTCGATCACGGGTAATAAATTTACCTTAGATCGCAGCCATTTAAATAAGATCGAGGACCCAAAGGTGAGGGCCGAAGCGGAAAAGGCGGTTGTAAAATATGAGGAAGCTCAGCTTATTCAAGCCAAGAAAGATATCGCCGGAAATTATTCTATTTTAAGTGATATTTTTTTACGGATGATAAAAATGATCATTGCGCCTTTGGTATTTGCTGTATTGGTTATTGGCGTTGCAAAACTAGGTGATTTTAAAAGTGTAGGACGAATAGGAGTTAAGACCTTGGTGTATTTTACGTCGGCCACATTAATTGCTTTAGCATTGGGTTTAGTTATTGTAAATATATTTGAACCGGGAAAAAAGATGGATATAAGCTCCATTGATCAAACGGCCTCTACAGGCGTTAAGCCAAATCAGCAAACGGCAAAAAATTTCATTTCACATGTTATTCCTGATAGTGTTGTTGGCGCTATGGCAAACAACGAGATATTACCAATTGTAGTATTTGCATTGTTCTTTGGTGTAGCTGCTGCATCAATTAAACAGCATGGTAAAGCAATAGTTGATGCGTGCGAGAGTTTAGGGCACGTAATGTTTAAAGTAACAAATTACGTTATGTCATTTGCTCCCATTGGTGTTTTTGGTGCTATTAGTGCCGTTGTTATACAGCAAGGCGTAGGTTTGCTTGGTGGTTATATTTATTTAATAGCTTGTTTTTTTGGAGGCTTATTATTTTTTGTGTTTGTTGTTCTTTTCCTTATTTGTAAATTATTTAAGATAAGATTTTTTGCTTTAATGAAGGATGTAAAAGAACCTATTCTTTTGGCATTTAGTACAGCAAGCAGCGAAAGTGCAATGCCTAAAACAATTGAAGCCTTAGAAAAACATGGCATCAGTAATCGTATTGTAAGTTTTGTTTTGCCATTGGGGTATTCATTTAATCTAGATGGATCAATTATGTATATGACCTTTGCTACCATGTTCATAGCGCAGAGTTATGGAATGGATCTTACGGTGGGCGACCAGATAAAAATGATGTTGATATTACTTGTTACAAGTAAAGGTATGGCAGGTATACCAAGAGCCTCACTTGTTGTTATTGCCGGAACATTAAGTATGTTCAATATTCCGCAAGAGGGTTTATTGTTATTATTGGGAATAGATCAGCTATTAGATATGGGACGCAGTGCCACCAATGTTGTTGGAAATGCGGTGGCCAGCGCTGTTGTGGCTCGTTTAGAGGGAGAAAAATTTTTATAGAAAGATGCCTCAAATTTTTAATCCAGTAACGCAAACGTCGTCAATTAGGGACGAAGCAGAGTTTGTCTCAATAGTGACTTTGCAAATCATAAACGAAGGCCTATAATGCAAACGTCATCGACCTGTTCTAGTTTTCCTTTCCAACTATCAAATGTTTCAGTTAGCATCATGTATTGTTCGTTCATTGACTTTTCTGCAATGCAAGCAAAAAGCTCATTGAGTTGTTTGTACTTGAATTTTTTTCCTTTTGGCCCACCAAACTGATCGGCATAACCATCGGTAAATAAATAAATGCGATCATTTTTCTTTAATTGAAATTCTTTATTCGTAAATGGAAGTCCCATGCCTTTAAAATAACCAATGGGTCTTTTGTCCGGTTCAATTTCAAAAAAAGTGAATGCTCCATTCTCAGGCCTAAAGATCCAAACGGGATTATTAGCGCCACAAAATTCAAGTTTCATGGTTTTTTTATCAACGGCAATAAGTGCCATGTCCATTCCATCTTTACTTTCGCCATCCCCACCTTTTTGTTTGAGGGTTGTTTTTACGCGATCTCTTAACTCACTTAATATATGAGCGGGTGTGGTAATTCCCATTTGGTTAATGATCTCATTTAAAAATGTCATTCCCAACATGCTCATTAACGCACCCGGAACTCCATGTCCTGTACAGTCTACAGCGGTAACAATCGTTTTGCCATTTTTTAAATTGTACCAATAAAAATCGCCACTCACAATATCTTTTTGTTTAAATAAAATGAAGGATTCCTCAAATAGATCTTCGTTTATTTGAATAGGAGGAAGTATCGCTTCTTGAATGTGTAAGGCGTAATTGATGGAATCGGTAATGTCTTTTTGTTTTTCCAGCACAAGATCTTTTTGCTTTTCGGTTTCTAATTTTTGTAAAGCAATTATTTTTTTAGAGCGATTGATCTTAAAGAGAAAGAAAATAATGATACACATAAATATAGCCGCCACACAAAGTGCTATTATGTATATGCTCTTTAATTTTTGATCGGTTTCTTTTTCTTTATTCAATAAGGTGATCTCTTTTTCTTTTTTTTGTGTTTGAAATTTTGTTTCAAGTTGGTTTATGTTTTCGCTATTCTGTACCGAGAAAAGTGAGTCTTTTACAAGGATGGCTTTTTTGTAATATTGCAAAGCGTTAACGGCTTCTCCTTTGTTTTCACAGATCTTCGATTTTAGAATATAAACCGAACTTAACGTTTGAAATACATTTGTTTTTAAGCTTAGAGTTATCGCACTGTCAATATATGTTTCTGCCAGTTTAAGCTCTTTTAAATTCATATAATTATCAGCGAGGTTTGCAAACGTTATAATAATTCCAGGTACTTCTTTTTGTTGTTTAGAAATGGCAAGCGACCTCTCTAATATATCTACTGCTTTTTTGTATTCTTTTTTTCGTTTATATAAACCTGCAAAAGCTTCAAGCGTCCATTTTTTATTAGTTAAGCGGCCTAAACTATCTGCCAGTCTCATCGATTGATTTAAATATAATTCGGCCTTATCGTATTCGCGCATGTGTGTGTACACTGAGCCAATTCGCAAAAGAACCATTCCCATGTTGCCCCCATAGCTATTTGCTTTTTTGTCAATTTCTAACGCTTTAAATAAATACTGTAGTGCTTTTTTGTAATCGGGATTTGGTTTTGAGCGGTAATTAAGGCCAATTAAATTGTAAGCCCAAGATGTGATAGTACTATGGCCGATTCTTTCAGCAATTTCAAGCGCATTAAAATACGTTTTATTGGAGGTTTCGTAATCGCCCATGGTATAATATACAAAACCAAGCCGCATGTATGATTTGGCAAGCATTGTATCATTTTTCAATTCAATAAAAGTAATGATGCCCTTGTTGAGGTGATCTTTACTTTCATCATACTTAGCGGTTTCAAGCGCTACAAATCCTGCGCAATAGTTTATATACCCTTCGCCAAACTTATTTCTTTGTGATCTGAATTCACGCGAATATTGATCATAATATAAAATTGCAGAATCATAATTTGTTTCAAAATGGGAAATGATTGCGCCGCAGGTAAAGGCCTTTTCTTCAGGTGTGGTTTTTGTGAAAAGAACTTTTTTTAAGCTATCAGGTTTGGAGGCATTAACGATATTACCCAAACAAATAGTAAGGAGAAAAAAAATACATATTTTGAAGGAAAGGATTCTCAAATCTAAATAAAGATAGTTCTTTTTTAGATTTGAAACCTTCATTTTAAAACATAAAAAAACCGGCAATCATATTCTTAATTGCCGGTTCAGTTTATTTATGGAGTTGAGTATTAAAAATTATTTTTTTGTTATCTGGGCGCCTTATCGCGCTTTCACTTCAAGCTTGCTTGTACTTTGCTATGTTTGTCGCACTGTGGGGTGTCAGCTGAAGAAAGCGGAGCCTCCTCGCTGCGCAAACATTAGGCAAATTACTGCGCAAGGCTTTTCGTTAAATCGCTGGCGCGGTATTATAGTTTGGCTAACGGTAAAAAGTATCTAACTCATTTAAACCCTTTTTAAATCAGACCTCTATCCCTCTTTTTTGAAGAAATTTATTGATGACAAGGCGGAGAGATTTTTTTAGGACCTACTAAGTAGGCTCTTATCTATCAAGGTTTCCATAATCTAGTTTTTTGCCTTGGAACTTTAATACCACTTTACAAACGATCACAAAGAAAGGAATGTACATGGTAGCTTTAGGAAGATCAAAATGTACTAATATCACTTCTGATTTTCGTTTTAATCTTTCGCTTATTAAATACATGGCCGGAACTAATAATAAAGTAAGAACTGTTGCAAACCCTAATCCAAAGATCATGGTCCAACTTAATGGCCCCCAAAATACTACGTTATCACCACCAAAGTGAATGTGTGGTTTTCCATGTGCTAATAATCCTTCAAAGTCAATGTTTAAACCAACAGCTAAAGGAATTAATCCTAAGATTGCGGCAGTTGCTGTTAAAATTACAGGTGTCATTCGGGTTCTTCCGGCATCTACCGTTGCATCCCAAAGATTCACGCCTTTATGCCGCGCTTCTTCGGCAAACTCTACGAGTAATATACCATTTCTGACGACTATTCCGGCCAAAGCAACAATTCCAATACCGGTCATTACTATACTCATGTCCATTTTAAATATAGCAGTGCCTAATAGAACTCCTATTACACTTAAAAGGATCTCTGATAAAATAAGTACAGGTTTACCAATTGAATTAAATTGAAGAACAAGTACTAATAGAATTATACCAATAGAGGTTTGCAAAGCACTACCCAAAAACGCGCCGGTTTCTGCCTGCTCTTCTTGTTGTCCTGTAAACTTAACTTCTACTGCGCCGGTTGCTTTATAACCTTTAGCTGCCTCTTCTAATTGAATAACTACGTTGTTAGCATTAAAACCTTCCAACACGTCCGACGAGAGAGTGATCACACGTTTATTTTGTTTACGTTTAATTCCGCCGTAAGTATTTTCGTAACGAATATCACAAAATGCAGAGAGAGGAATTGAACGCAACTGACCACCCATATTCATATCACGGAAAGTGATTTTGATATTTCGGATCTGTTCGATGCTTGTACGTTGATCGTATGCATAACGTAATTGAATTGGATATTCATCATTGGCATCACGGAATTTACTTGGGTTATCAATACCAAATACAGCTTTACGAATTTCCATGGCCAATTGCACTGATGAAATACCTTCGCGATTAGCGCGCTCACGATCAATATCAAAAACGATCTCGGGTTTGTTGGCTACAAAATCTGTTTTTAGATCTGCAACCCCTGGCACTTCTGCTGCTTCAAGAAAGCGTTTCAAATTCTTTCCATTCTCAACCAATTCTTCAAACTTATCTCCCTTGATCTCGATATTGATGGGTTTACCAACAGGCGGACCAGCTTGTTCTTTATTAGCAGTAATCTCGGCGCCGGCTATGTTCCAATCTAATTTTTGAAGTTGGATCAAATAATCCATTGTACTTTGACCATTACGTTCGGAAAATTCAACAAAATTAATAGCGATCTTTCCGCGATTGGAATAAGAACTTTGATCCTCGTCTTGTGGATCTGTAACACCAATGGTAACGTTTGTAATAAGAGATGAAACAATTGGGTTATTATCTCCCACAACTTTATTCACTTTTTTCTCAACCAATTTCATTACTTCATTGGTTTTGTATGGATCGGTTCCCTCTGGTAATTTAACATAAACAAAAATATTGTTAGGGTCACCCTGCGGGAAGAACACAACGTTTGGTTTACGAATGCTCATTAAAAAAATAGAGAAAACAAATAAACCAAGTGTCATTAATAATAATTTGTACGGACGTTTTAAAGCCCAAAGTAAAACATTGGTGTATTTTCTTTGAACAGCGGGCCATGTTTTAGTTTGGAAATTCTCAATCACTTTATATAGGAATAAGCGATGAGCGAGCATAAATACAGCAAAGAAAATCATTAAATTTCCGATGGCGAGATGACCGCTAATATAACTTACGATTGCAACCAAAGCGTAAACAATTAAGCGCATAACAGATTTACGATTAATGCGGCCGTAATTTTTGGCTTCTTCATCGTGTGTTTTCATAAAATCAACAGCAAATACAGGATTGATGATATATGCAACAAATAACGATGCGAGTAAGGTTATAATTAAAGTGATTGGCAAGTAGAACATGAATTTACCGATCATTCCGGGCCAAAATGCAAGAGGAATGAAAGGTGCTAGGGTAGTGATGGTTCCGCTTAACACCGGTAAAAATACTTCACCCGCCGCCATTTTCGCCGCTACTTTTATATCTCGTTTTCCATTATCGAATAATCGATGTGTATTTTCAATTACCACAATGGCGTCGTCAACCACAATTCCTAAGGCGAGTAAAAACGCAAAGAGTACGATCATGTTCATAGTGAAACCAATGCTTGGCATAAACATAAAGGCAATGAACATCGAGAGTGGAACAGACAAGGCCACAAACAAAGCATTGGTAACTCCCATAAAGAACATGAGGATCATTGTTACCAAAACGAAACCAATGATAATTGTGTTGATCAGATCATGTAAAGTAACTTTTGTTTTATCTGATTGATCGGCGGTAGTTTTAATAACAACACTTGGAGGGAACTTTGTTTCTTTAAGTTCTTTAATAATAGTTTTAATATTATCAGAAGCTGAGATCAAATTTTCTCCGGCACGTTTGATAATATTTAAAGTGATCACATTTTGTCCGGCTAAACGTGCATAACTTTCCGATTCGCGAGCCGTATCTACAATTGTTGCAAAATCTCTGAGGTATAAACGTGCACCAGATTGAGATCCTATCACCAGATCTTTTATCTCTTCAATAGATTTAAATTCGTTTTTAATACTAATAGTTCTTTTGGTGCCATCCATTGGAATCTGACCTCCACTTATGGAAATGTTCTCACTTCCAATAGCACGTTCAATATCGCCCATACCCATTTGCATGGCCTGCATTTTATACATATCCAGATTCACTTGGATCTCGCGATCGGGAGCACCTACCATTTTTACTTCGGTGATCTCTTTTAAGCCTTCAATACGATCTTTCAATTCATCGGCATATATTTTTAATTTATTTAATTCCATATCACCTGCAATGTTGATGTACATGATAGGTAACTCAGAAAAAGCTAGTTCTTTTACAAAAGGAGCGCGTGTAATGGAAGCGGGAAGATCAGGTTTTGCTTCGTCAACTTTATCTTTGATCTGCTGACGGGCTTTATCAACGCTCACACTTGTATTAAACTCTACTGTGATAAGCGAAACGTCTTGCATGGAGTTACTCGTTAACTTTCTTACACCGGGAATTGATTTTAATTTTTTCTCGAGTGGTTTGGTGATGGTATTCTCAATATTGGTTGGAGAGTTACCGGCGTATACTGTACTAATAAAGAATTTTGGAACTACAATATCCGGGAAACTTTCCTTAGGAAGCGAATTGTAGGAACTAATTCCCATAAGGGTGATAATAATGATGCCAATATATATGGCAGTTTTATTATCAATGGCCCAACTACTTGGTTTAAATTGTTTGAAATCCATATGTTCAGTTTTTTAGTTGGCAGTATGCAGTTGGCAGTTTTTTACTGCCCATTGGATACTGATCACTGCCAGCAGTTTTCTTATTTTTTAATTTTTACAAGATCTCCTTCATTTAACCCTTCGTAGCCTGATGTGATCACTTTGTCTGTATCGCTTACGCCTGTGAGTATCTCAACTCTCCCATTATATTGTTTACCTAAGGTGATATTACGTCGTGTTGCTTTATCATTTTCGGCGATCATGATATACGATTGACCACTAAGATCTTTTTGTACGTAACTTAAGGGAACAGATAGTACTGGTTTTAAAGAGCGATAATCATTAATGTTAAGTATGGCGATCTGATTAGGATGATACTCCTTTTTATTGTCAAGGATGATCTCAACACCAAAAGTTCTAAACATGGCGCTAATTGCTCTCGCAGAATAACTTATTTTAGAAGTTAATGTATCATTTGAATCCGGAAATTTGATCATTACTTCATCGCCCTTATGAACTTTAGAAGCGTAGCTTTCGGCAAGTTCAGCTTTTATTTTTAGGTTATTGAAATTGATAACGCGAATAGCAGGCATGCCGGGCGCAGTAAGTTGACCTAATTTTACATCTACCGCATCTACAGTTCCATCAATTGGTGAAATAACTTTACTCATACGAAGCTGTTCTAACAGAGTGTTCATTTTTTTGTCCATACTTTCTTTTTGAGTTTTTGCTTGAAGAAATTGAACTTCGGTGCCAATTTTTTGATCCCACAGGGCTTTTTGTTTTTCATATAATTGATTTACTAGCTCTGTGTTTGTTTGAAGATCAGCAATGGTTTGTTGAATAGCCCTTGCATCTGTTTCTGCTAATACTTGTCCCTTTGTTACTCCATCACCTACTTTTACATTTATTTTGGTAATGGTTCCGGGAATTTCAGAAGCAAGAGAAACGCTTTCTTCGGCATCAACTCTCCCTTGTACATTGATATAAGTTTTAAAAATTTCAGCAACCAATGGTGCCGCTTCGATTAAAACGAATTTTTTCCCTGAATCTCCTTCAAGTTTACTGATCTTGGCAGAGATCTCAGATAATTGTGTTTTTAATTCGGCCTGTTTGGCTTTTAAGCCTGCAAGATCTTCAGGATTCTTAGATCCGCAAGATGCTAAGTACACCGTGAATGCGATGGTTATTGTTTTTGCCCAACTTGTAATTTGCATTTCCTGCCTCAAGGGTAGGTGGGTGTTTTTGTTTATGAAAGACATGATCATATATTTAAATTTTTTATTTAACTAAATTTCCTGTTGCTTTTAAGTAATCTATTTTTGAAACGAGTGCCTCATACAAAGCATTGTAATAATTCACTTCCGATTCGCGCACTGAGGTTTGGGCGTTAAGGATCTCTAAATTGTTGCCAATTCCTTGATCGTATTTTTTTTGTGCCACATCGTAAATATGTTGTGCCAAGACCATATTTCGTTTATTGCTTTCTAAAGTTTTTAAAGCATTGTTGAATGTAATGGCGGCTATACTTGATTCCATCTGAGAAGCCATTTCTAGGTTACGCAATGTATTTGTGTTTTTCTCTAAGCTAATTTTGGCTTGTTGGATCTTGTAATGGCGTTGCATTCCGTCGAAAATATTTAGGTTCATAGTCATGCCAACCAACCCTATAGGATACCATTGTTTCATGGCATTTGTTTTATCGCTTTCAAATATATTGGTCGTACTTCTTTGAGTATTTACTTGATAGCTAGCGTAAGCTGCAAGTGTTGGTAAATACCCCCACTTCAATCGCGTTACATCGGTTTCTGATAATTTTTTTTGCGATTCTAGTAATTGGTAATCACTTCTTTTAGAGATATCAATGCTTGTAACATTTAATTCTTGTTTAAGATCATCGGTTAGGTTGAGACTATCTGATAAACTAATCTCGTCATAGATCTTATAACCCATTTGAAATTTCAAAAGGTATTCACCTGTTTTAATGAGTTGAGCAATTTTTTCTTTTTCTGTAACTAAATTATTGTTTGCTACTTCTAATCTTTCAACGTCAATTTGTTCAACAAAACCTTGTTTATTGTATGCTTTAAGGTCCCAAAGAGTTTTGTCGAGGCGTGTGATGTTAAGATCAAGTAACTTCAGTCTTTCTTTACCAACTAAAACACCATAATACGCTTTTGAAACTTGCGCAACGAGTTCTGATTTGGTACGTTGAATATTGATCCTTGATAGGTTCATGAATTCTTTTGAAACTTTTAAACCAAAAATGTAATCGGTGCTGAATAATAATTGAGATGCGCTAAATCCTGCCGTAGCGCTATATTGCAAGCCAAACTTAACTGCCATGTATGCATCAGCCGGAGCCATTGGATTGAAGGCGCTCAATGGAAATAGAGAAGTAGGGATCTCTAAATAATCTTTAAAGTCGATGCTTCCGTTTATTTGCGGTAAGCCAAGTCCGGTGATCTCTCTTTTTTTGTATAACGCGCTTTTGTGATCGAGTTCGGCATTGGTGTAATTTGGACTGTTCTTCAACGAATAGTCAACAGCTTCTTGCAAACTAAAAGAGTTTTTCTGCTGTGAGAACGCAATTCCGCTTAATAGAACGAAACTTGCCATCAGTTTTTTTATCATATTATTCTTCTTCAATGTTCTTGTATTTATTGATCAGTTTATGGCCTTTTAAAGTGCAAACACCATATAAAAAATGTTCGGTTATGCCTAACTGCACTTCTATCATGCTATTTTTATCGTGAATAGAAAATACACCATTAAGGGTCATTTCAATATTCTCAACTCTTAATTGGGCCATAAGCTTCACATTAATGTCTTTTCTAATGTAACCATCCTTTATCCCTTTTGTTAAAGAGATCTCTAGCATCTCCTGAATAAAGCCACTTTTAAATTTTTGAAATTCCTTCCATGTTTCAGGATAGTATTTACTCAACTCATGAAATACAATGGGGTTGATCTTGCTAAAGATGTCGCGCATCTCTTTCATCATCTCAAAAACTTCGGCTACTACATTTTCAGAACTATCATAAACTTTTTTAAATCGGCATTTATCATTTTGTATGCTTAATTGCATTAATGAGTGTACTATCTCATCCTTTTCTTTATAGAATTTGTAAATGGTTTTTTTGCTCATGCTTAAATGACGAGCAATATCATCCATCGTAATATTCTTGATACCGTATTTAAATATCAGGTCTTCGGCACCTTGTAGTATTTTACTTTTTGTTGACATTATTTGTATTTAAGGTACAAAACTATGGAAACTTTAATTGTTTTGCAAGTTTCCAATATAAAATAATTTTTTCGCATCTTTACGGTTGGTTATGGCTAAGGAAAAACAGAGCTTTTTTAAACACGCACGGCATTGGTTAAATACGGCCTATCGCCTTGTTATACTTAACGATGAGACTTTTGGTGAGAAATTCTCTATAAAACTCTCGCCTTTAAGCCTTATTATAGCTGTTTCAGCCATCACTATTGTTATGACTACCCTGGTTATCAGCTTGATATCTTTAACTTCGCTAAGAGAATATATTCCGGGATATGGCAATGTGTATGATAGAAGGAAGCTTTTAAAGATCACCCAAAGAGCAGATTCGATTGAGCAAACCTTGGATGCCAAGGAGGAATATATAAATAACCTTATTAATGTATTTAATGAAAAGGAAGAGCCAAACCCGTTAAAACCAAAAAAGGATTCTTTAAAGGATTATTCGAAGATTAACAATGAGCCATCAAAAAATGACCTTGAATTTAGAAAAGAGATAGAAGAAAGTAAAGGGAATCAAGCAACAGTTGCTTACACAAAAACAAAAACATTGAATGATCTGGTTTTTTATAGTCCGGTAAAGGGATTAGTTACCACATCGTATAATATACAGGAAGATCATTTTGGAGTTGATGTTGTTACAAAGCCTGATGAAAGCATAAAGGCCCCATTGGATGGAACAATTATTTATACTGGCTTTACGGTGGAAGATGGTTACATAATTCACATTCAGCATGGCAATAATTTAATGAGTGTGTTTAAACATAATTCGCATTTAAATAAGCGAACCGGCGAGCGTGTAAAAACGGGCGAGGTAATTAGCAGCGTTGGAAACACGGGCATAAATAGTAAAGGACCTCATATGCATTTTGAATTGTGGTATAATGGCACTCCGGTTAATCCTGAAGAATTTGTTTCTTTCTAATTGCACAAATTTTGGTTAAGCTCAATTGTGTTAGCTCAACATGCCACAGATTACACCAATTTCCTGAGATTTGAGCTGTAGATTTTTATTTAATTTTACGCGTTTATTTTATATTTATTCTGTGAATGAAATCTGTGAAATCTATGTAGTCGAACCTCAAAAAGTATTTTTATTATTTGGACGCCTTATCGGGCTATCACTTCAAGCTTGTTTGTCCTTTGCTATGTTTGTCGCACTGCGGGGTCTGCGCAGAAAAAGCGAAGCCTACTCGTTGCGCAAA
>JAWXAS010000119.1:0-34800 GCA_034439635.1 Bacteroidota bacterium
ATTCTTTATAAAGATCCATCTAAAAAACATGAAGTAACCATAAAAAATGGTTCAATTCACGCTAAGGATACTTCTTCTAAAGATTCTTGCATTTATATAGTGGATGTAAAAAACACAGAGCCAACTTTTATTAATGTAACGGTTAATGGCAAAACATTTACGTCTAAATTCAGAAATCGAAAAATTCCATCTCCTAACCTTTTTATATCTACAAGCCTTCAAAGGATAAAAGGAGGCAATGTTACTGCTAAAGACTTTTCAAAAGCCGAGAGTGTGGTGTTAGATTTATCTGATTTTGATTACGCTTGTGGATTTTACATTATAAATATGGAAATAACTAAGGTAAGTAATGGAGAAAATAAAAGCTATTTACTTACCGATAATAAAATTGGTGATATTACTAAATACTGTGCGCCAGGTGAAATATACATACTTCATAATGTTGTTATTGAATTTTACGCCACAAAAGACCAAAGAAGCATAAACGGAGTTACTTACTTTATTAAGTAATAATTACACCAACGGTTCCTTTTCATGTTCAATTATTCATACTTTTAAAGAGTAAATGAATGTTCAATTACCACTTCAAAACTATTTTGTAAAACTGGAGCCTTTAAAAGCAACAGACTTTGAGAAATTATTTGCCATAGCCCGTGATCCGCTCATTTGGGAACAACATCCGAATAAAGATCGCTACAAACGTGAAGTTTTTGAAGTATTCTTTAAAGGAGCCATAGAATCAACGGGCGCTTACGTCATATATGATGCAAAAACAAATGCAGTAATTGGAAGTTCGCGCTATTACGATCTGAATATTGAAAAGAGCAGCATCACTATTGGATATACATTTTTTGCGCGCTCGCATTGGGGTGGCATATATAACAGGGCTACAAAAGAAGCTATGATGCTTCATGCTTTTGAATACGTTAATGAAGTTAATTTTCACATTGGCGCAGTAAATATCCGTTCGCAAAAAGCCATTGAAAAATTAGGGGCTCAAAAAATTGGTGAAATAGAAATGGCATATTATGGCGAAGCATCCAAATTGAACTTTATTTATTCGATCACAAAACTAAACTGGCAGATCCAAAACAGATGATATGAAAAAAACACTTACACTAATGGCTATTTGCTTAACAATACATTCTAATGCTCAGCAAACAAATACGTGCGTTTGCTGTACAGATAAACACGAACAATTTAATTTTTGGTTAGGTCATTGGGATGTTTACGATACTACCGGTAAAAAAGTTGGCGAAAATCTTATTGAATTCATTGAAGGCGGATGTGGTTTACGCGAGAACTGGACGTCAAATACGCAAACAGGTACCAGTAATAATTATTATGATCCTGCTGATAGCAGTTGGAATCAATTGTGGATAGATAATGTTGGTACAATTCTTAAATTAAAAGGAAATTATTCTAATAACCGAATGACCTTAACCAGCGATCCTGTCAAAGGTATAAAAGTTCCTTTTTATTATAATCAAATCACTTGGGATAAAAATAAAGACGGGACTGTAACTCAAACCTGGGATGTTCGTGGTTCTATGGACCAACTTCTCCAAAGGGCATTCAAAGGAATTTATAAATTGAAACCGAAAACAATTATGTCAGAAAAAGGATCCGCAAATAAATCAACCAAATAAAAATGGAGATCACAAAAGTAAATATTCAGGAAAAACTATCTTTATTTAGCGATCATTGGAATCCACGCATAGCCGGAGAGTTAAATGGCCAACATGTAAAACTCGTTAAATTCCAAGGCGAATTCATCTGGCATTCGCACGAACATGAAGACGAATTGTTTCTCGTTCTTAACGGCGAATTTACAATGGAATTTAGAGATAAAACCGTGCTTTTAAAAGAAGGCGAATTTTTGATCGTCCCAAAAGGAGTTGAACACCGCCCCGTTGCCGAAAAAGAAGTCTCTATTATGCTTTTTGAGCCGGCAAGTACTTTAAATACGGGCGAACACCAGAATGATCGTACTAGGAATAAACTCGATAGTATTTAAAGCCATTTTTTGCCACCAAGACGCGAAGGCGCAAAGTTTTTTTAGATCTTAATTATTTGGGCGTGCCCCCGCCTTTGAAATTACGGAGCGGGGTTGCGCTTTTCGTTCGCCGCGGCGAGCAATCTTTTTGCCAGAAAAAGGCAGCTGTCTTTTTTTACAGTCCGCTCCAGGGATGCGGAGTGCTCCTGCCTGGAGGCAAGGCAGGTAGCTCTTATTTGTGAAGCTTTTTCGCCGAACAAAAAAAGCCGTAGCTAAGCGAAGCCTTTAGCAGCTAGGCCCCCTTTGCCTGTTTAATTTTATCTAGCAAAGAGGGCGCACCCTAAAAATTATAATCGTTAACAGCCCAAAAACGGTTAATATTTTGTTGAAAGCCTCGCCTTTCCTTTGAGTAATTTTACTATCTAAAATCCTCAATCATGTTACCTTATTTATTAAAATTTTGGTGGGTCCTAGTTCCCATATTTTTTCTGGTATTTTACAAACTTATCTTTCGTTTATTCGGGATCATTATTATTCCCGAAGATAAAATTGGTTTGGTTACAAAAAAATTCGTTCTCTTCGGAAAGTCCGAATTACCTCCCGGAAGAATTATTGCTGTAGAAGGCGAGGCAGGTTTTCAGGCGCAAACATTAGCGCCGGGAATTTATTTCTGGAAATGGATCTGGCAATTTGAAATTACTCAACAAGCCCTCACTATTATTCCACAAGGTAAAATTGGTTTGATCGTTGCAAAGGATGGTAAAGAATTACAAACCGGACATATACTTGCTCGTAAAGTAGAGTGTGATGGTTTTCAGGACACAGTTGCCTTTTTAACCAAAGGTGGCAGTAAAGGTCGACAAAGCGCTTACATTACAGCAGGTACGTATCGTATAAATACATTTTTATTTGAAATTTTTACTGTAGATATGTTTACCATTAACGAAAGCATGGTTGGTATCATCACCACTTTAGATGGGATGCCAATTGAAGAAGGAAGTATCGCAGGTAAAGATGTTCCGGGACATAATAATTTTCAGGATGCCGATACCTTTTTAAAAGGTAATGGTAATAAAGGCCTGCAACCACAGGTTATTTTAGCGGGTTCATACTATATCAATCCGTGGTTTGTTACCGTTGAGCAAATAAAAATGATGGAGATCCCGATTGGGTATGTGGGTGTTGTAATTAGTTATGTTGGAAAAGAAGGAAGAGACTTGAGCGGAACAGAATTTAAACACGGCAATATTGTTAGTAAGGGCGAAAAAGGCGTTTGGGCAGAGCCACTTGGTCCTGGTAAATATCCGATCAATACATTTATTATGCGTGTTGAATTAGTTCCAACTACAAACTTGGTTTTAAATTGGGCTAACGCGCGCAGTGAATCGCATCAATTAGATAAAAATTTATCTACCATTACTGTTCGTAGTAAAGATGGCTTCCCTTTTAATTTAGATGTCAGTCAGATCATTCATATTCCTACAACCGAAGCGCCAAAAGTAATTGCGCGTTTTGGAAGTATGATGAATTTAGTAGGGCAAGTTTTAGAACCTACCATTGGTAATTATTTCCGTAATTCGGCTCAGGACAGTGATGTGATCGCGTTTTTAAGTTCACGTAAAGAAAGACAAGACGCAGCCAAGAAACGTATCAGCGAAGTGTTAGACCAGTATAACGTAAATGGTGTAGATACTCTTATTGGTGATATCGTTCCACCTGAAAGCTTAATGAAAACATTAACTGATCGTAAAATTGCGGAAGAACAAAATACAACTTACGAAACTCAAAAACGCGCGGAGGTTACCCGTCAAACACTCGAAAAAGAAACTGCAGTAGCCGACATGCAAAAAGAAATTGTAAAGGCCGATCAGGGTGTATTAATTGCTGAGCGTATTGCAGATGCAGCCGTTAAAAAAGCCACAGGTGAAGCGAGTGGCGTAAAAATTTCGTCGGTGGCTGAAGCCGATCGTTTAAAGATCATTGCAAATGCCGATGCCGAAAAAACCAAAGTAACCGCAAACGCAGAAGCAGAAAAAATTAAAGCCTTGGCCAACGCGGAAGCAGAGAAAATATCGGTTACTGGTAATGCTGAAGCAGAAAAAATTCTTGCTATTGGTAAATCAAATGCACAATCGTATAAATTATCGGTAGAAGCAATGGGCGGAGATAATTTTACCAAATTAAAAGTTACCGAGCAAATTGGTAAAGAACGCATCAAAATAATTCCTGAAGTTTTAATTACCGGAAACGGTGACGGGCAAAACGGACCAATCAATGGTTTACTTGGCTTGCAATTACTTGATGGGATTTTAGATCGTAATAAAAAATCAGAAGGAGGAAATAAAGACCTTCCTAAAAAATAGTTTACTTACTCTTAATGTTCCATAGAAGCACCACGATACACCGTGGTGCTTTTTATTTTTTGGATGTTTTTGCCACTAAGGGCGAAGACGCTAAGCTCTACTCAAAGACATCTGCTTTTTTTACCGCAAGCGTTAGGGATAGAACGCCTGCCTGCCGGTAGAGAAATCCTTTTTACCTTTTTCAGGTAAAAAGATTGGACAGATAGCCCGACCCCTAAATTGAACTTGCTTTCAAAGTGTAGCCCGCAAGTTCAATTAAGGGGGAACGCCCAAATAAAATGTTCTAAAGCAATTATCCCTTCACTACTTTTAACAAATTAACACCTAAAAGTCCATAACAAAGCGCAAATCCTTTTTAAACTTGTATCCTTAGCACTACATTTGCTATATAAAATGCATATGACAACAGGTTTATATATAAGGAAATTAATTCCTTCGTTTTTACTCATTTTTTGTTTTATCTCTCAAACTTCCGCACAAGATGAACACACTAAAGATCTGTGTAATGAGATGACCAATAAAAAGGCTATGCTTCTTTTTATGAAGGGCACCGATAAAAAGAAATACGAAAAGCCTGAGCGTTTAAAGTTCTTAATGGAGGCTATTGATATTGAACCAGAATTCGCAGACGCACATTTTGCATTAGCTCACGAGATCATGGTGCGGTGTATGTTAGAAAATAAACCTTACACGCCAACTGTTCCTTTTTACACGGCTGCTATTAAAAGTTGCCCACAAATACACAGCGAGGCGTATTATTTTATTGGCACTTCCTATTATGAAGAATTTAAAAATGATTCGGCCATTCGCTATTTTGAACTCTTTTTGAATTTTAAAGATGAAGACGCAAGTAAGTTTGCAAAAGATTATGATCAACAACGCATTAATGCCAAGGGCATGAAAAAAGAATGTGTAAAAGATAAACAATTAAAAAAAGCCGTTCCCTTTGAACCAAAAGTAGTACGTGGAGTTTCAACAGAGCGTGATGAGTATTTGGCTTATGTAACACCAGATGATAAATATGCTATGTACGTTCGCAAAATGCCCAAAAAAGAATTGAAAGCATATCAAACCGATAAAGAAACAGAGGTGTTTATGGTTTCAAAACGTGATAATACCGGCGTATTTAGTAAAGGTGATCTCATGTACTATCCTTTTAATGAAAGCGATGATAATCAAGGTGGTTGCACTATTTCGATCGACAACAAACATTTATATTTTGCTATGATGAAGAACGAAGGTGGTATGCAGCCCAACGTAGATCTTTACGTTTGTCACGCACAATCAGATATTTTTAATGAAGAATGGGGGCCCATAAGTAAACTACCCCCTCCTGTTAACGATCCAAAATTTTGGGACAGCCAACCCACCATTGCTGCAGATGGTGTTACTCTATATTTTGCCAGTGATAGACCAGGAGGTTTTGGCGGAATAGATATTTATGTAACGCGCAAAGATCCAAAAACCGGACAATGGAGTGTACCCGAAAATCTTGGCCCTGGGGTAAATACAGAAAAAAACGAAAAAACACCTTTTATTCATAGCGATAGTGAAACATTATATTTTAGCAGTAATGGACATTATGGTTTTGGTAACTATGATATTTTTTATGTACGCAAGGACATTAAAGGTAAATGGGATGATGCCGTGAATATTGGCGGACCAATTAACAGTGTGGGAGAAGACGCTTGTTTTTTTGTGAGTAGAGATGCGAAAACGGGTTATTTCTCATGCTTTGATGAGGGTAAAGTAAAAGGACTTGGTGTTGGCCGATATGACCTGTATAGTTTTCCATTATACAAGGAAGCGCGACCACAAACGATGGATTTCTTTTATGGAAAAGCAAAAGATCAAAAGGGAGAACCGGTAATTGGCGCAGTTGTTGAAATACACAATACCGAAACCAAAGAAAAAACTTATGCAGTAACAGATAGTCTCACCGGAAACTTTATGGGTGTTATCAATAAAGAAAAATTTGAAAATTTTACGATCACTGTAAAAAAAGATAGCGTTGCATTTAATTCAACGCTAGTTGACGCTAAAAAATTAGCTGCCACTCCAACAAGTACCGCAGCTCCAATAGTAGTTATAGTGCAAAAAGCAGAAAAAGGAGCAAGTTTTATTATTGATAATTTAACCTACAAAACAAATAGCGCCGAAATTGCTGACGAGAGTAAAGTTGTATTAAAAGCATTTGCAACGTACTTATTAGAAAATCCCAATATGCACGTAGAAATTCAAGGGCATACAGATAATGTTGGTAATCCAAAAGACAATGAGGCTTTAAGTAGTAATCGTGCATACTCGGTAAAATCATATTTGGAAGAACATAAAGTTCCCGGTAAGCGCATCACAGCAAAAGGTTTTGGTCCTAACAAGCCGATTGCCGATAATAAAACTGATGTAGGACGGGCACAGAATCGCCGAACCGAATTTTTGATATTAGAGGATTAAGTAAAGTAGCCCTTCGACTCAACTCAGCGTGAATGGCTAGGCTCTGTCATCCTGAGCTTATTCCAAGGGAAGCCTCTAAAATGGGAATCTACTTCGCTTTTATTTTAAACGCAGCATCTATCTTCTTCCAATCAATCTTATCAAAAAAAAGTTTAATAGATTCATCATGGCCTATCAATTCAATGATAACGTGATCGAGGCGCGTTAAAGATGTTCCTTCTTTATTTGGGTAAGTGATCCAACGGTATTCCTGAGTGCCATCGGTCATTCCTTTCGAAAAATCAATTTCTTTAATATTTCCAATTACAATGTAAACAGCATTTTTTTGGAAGCGCATATCATTACCTTCCATATCCATTGCATCTATTTTCTTAAACCAAACGGAATCATTGCGTTTATAAACTTTATATGGTGCTTTTAATTTCACTTTCCAATCCAACTCCTTATACTCAGAAATAGATGTATTGCGCATCAGGTCATTGATGTGAATATTCACCGCCATACGCGGAGGATTGTTTTCGTAAGTTTGAACTTTAACCTGATAATCATGTGAATTACCATCTCCTGCCGACGGTTGGTACAAACTGTCGTTTTTGTTTAACATATACTGATAGAGAGGATGTCCTTTTGCCGGTTGAAAGAAATTACCGATCACAAATCTTTGCGGATAATTTTTTTCATCATCGGGTTTTGTGCGAAACAAACCATCCGTATACACTTCGCCATAATTCCATTCGTATTTGCGCTTCCAGTTAGGGCTATTGATCCATCCAGCATCTATGGCATTAATTAATCCTTCGGTAACAGTTTTATAATAAGGAAATTCCTTACCTACTAATTGTCTTACCGTTTTTTTCTCTACCGTAAAATAATTCACAGGTATACCACCAGCTAATGTGCCAGTTTCACTAGCTGTTCTATCAGAATAATCTGCATTTTTTAGTCCTTGGGAAAAAAACTGGTTTGTAATTAACACCAAGAAAACCAATAGTAAAGTTGATATCTTCATATATTTATATTTGAAGCCTTTTTAATGGGCAGCGTAAATTTATAAATATAATTGGTTTTTTTATTTTAGATTTATGAGCACGGCATTATAATCACGTGATTTGCAACAAACTGATTATCATGCAAATATAAAAATAAATTACTTGTTTTTCTTCTTATAACTTAAAAAAGTCATAATCATAATCAATTCTTCTTCGGTAACTAATGTGTCGGGCAAACTACTTTCGTGTCGTGAATTTGCAACACGCAAGGTATATCCTGTAAGTTGTTCAGGTTTAAAATCGGGAATTATTACTTTGCCTTTTACTTTTGTGTTATGGCATTTTGCACAGCTTAAATCATAAAGCTTTTGCCCTTTATCGCATTGGTCAGCATAGTGCACCTTTACGTGTGGCAACATTGCATCTGGCAATTCATAATTTATTTGTTTGTGCGTAGTGCACATTTGCATTGAAAAAAATGCAAGAGCCAATAAGCCCATTTTTTTTATTTTAGTACTCACCATTTACTTTTCTATTATTTAATTTTTTATTGTTTGATACTGGCAGTTTTTGAGGTGGCAATTCAAATTCAACCGATTCAGTTAAAGTAGAGATAAATTCTATCAGTAATTTTTTCTCATCATCGTTTAAATGCAAAGAGTCAGCCGATAAAGTTTGATTATCCACTTTTAATCCGTGCCCTGCGCCTCCTCCATCATTATAAAAATCAATAACCTTTTCCATAGAATCAAAAACGCCATTGTGCATATATGGTTTTGTTTTCATGGCATTTCTAATCGTACCAGTTCTAAAAGCATTCATAGTTTCAAATGCCGGGTTTATTTCATATCTGCCTCTATCCGAACTTAACGCTTTATAGGTTTCATCCTTCGGCACCCCTAATACTTCAAATTCAGAACCAACATATGGAGGCTTTACGCCATTAAACTGAGGTGCAAAATGACAAGTGGCGCATTGGGCTTTGCTCATGTAAATATTAAATCCCTTTTTTGCATTGGCACTTATTTTATCCGAGTTATTCATATCCCTATCAAAAGGAGAATAGAAACTACTAAACTTATTATAGTATAGCGATAAAGCAGAAGCAATATGATCAAATGTTATTTCTTTTTCTTGGGGGGTGTATTCGAGCAGTTTTTTAAACGCCGTTTTATAATCTTTACAACTTAATATTTTCTTCAAAATATCTTTCTCGTTCCCCCCCATTTCAATTGAATTTGTAATAACCGCTTTGGCTTGATTTTGCATAGAAATATGAAAACCATCGTGCATTAATAAATGATTGAACGATGCATTCACTAAAGAAGGTGTATTGCGTTGAAGTAAATTGCTCCGGTTAAATTGAAGTGATCCTGTTGCCAATGTATCGGTAAAAAACTCGGTAGGTTTATGGCACGATGAACAGCTTCGTAAATTATTACCTGAGAGTATAGGATCGTAAAACAATAATTTGCCCAATTTATCAATTTCGGCTAAAACAAGCGGATCAACCACTCTAATAAACAACCCCTTCGCATTTTGGCCGTGGTATAAATGCTTACTAAAAATTGAGTTTGCATTTTTATTAAGCGAATAATCAATATAGCTTTTACTTACTACTTTTAAATCTCGAATATGTTGCTGATTAATACTAAATAAAGGATTGACATGCTCTTTTATAAAACTATAATGATCAAATAATTCAAAATCTTTTGGCTGACTTTTTACAAATTGAATCATTAATTCAAACTTCGTTAGGTAATTTTCATTAAGGGCTTGATTTGGAAAAGCCATATTAAAATAGTTGTTTATTTTCGATACTTCATTTAGCATCCACTTCAATTCAGGAATAACTTGTTCCGTTTCTGGGCATTCAAAACCAGTGGTGTAAATTGTTGCCAGATTCAATAAAAACAATCGGTTACACAAATAAAAATGATCGAAATTTTTTAAAGTTGCTGTTATCGAATCCTGCTCAAAAACATTAATTGCAGTTATGGATTGTTGAATTAATTTTAATAGGGTATCTTTTTCGATTTTGTCTTCATCTAAATATAAGGTGGAAAGTGTTAAACCGCCTCCCAAGCGTTTGTAAGGCTTTTCAAACTTTTCAAACACTTCAGTTTCCCATTCAACCGGTAAAGGACCATTAATTTGCTTGTAGGATATTGGCTCTAGATAACGCAACCAAAAATCAACACCCTTTAATGCTCTTCGTGCTTTGTTAATTTCTTGTTTAATTTTATTCTTATTTAACGGATCATTAATATCATTGCTTTTAATGGATTCAACTAAGCTTAACTGTTCTTTATTCAACTTATTTATTTTTTCATAATAATACCCAGAGTAATCGTTTACAGCTTTTGATCTTTTAAAAGAAAAAACAATAAGAGAGGCAATAATTAAGGCAAATAAAACTACAGTTTTCTTCATTTCGGCTAAAACGTATAATAACAAAACCAGACGCTCTTTCGAACGTCTGGCATGTTAATTAAATCTCAAAAAATTAATGAGCAACCACCATTTTTATGGTAGAACTCCTTGTTCCTATTTTACTCTTTACAAAATAAGTACCATTACTCAACGTATTTGTTTGTAAATTCATTGATTGCTTTCCTTTTGTTATATCTTTTTCCACTTTCATAACTTCCTTGCCCTGTACATCTATCACACTCACAGTTATGTGTTCTTGTTTATCACAACTAAAAGTTAGAGTTGCTATATCATTGGTTGGATTTGGGAACAGAACAATATCAGAAAGTTCATTTGTCGTTTCAGTTAAGCCAACTGTAGAAACAATAGTACCAGTTCCCTCAACCCTGAAATTGTAAGCATATTCATCAAAATCACTATTAATAATCACAATAGTTGCCGAACGTGTTCCAGCAGAACTTGGAACAAATTGTACGTTTAACACTTGACTGCCGCTTGGTGCCAAGGTAAATGGCGTTGCAGGAGGGGCAATAAATATAAACTCAGATGCGTTAGCTCCTGTTATAGATAAGTTTGTTACAGTTAAAGGACCAACACCATTATTTTGGACTGTATAAGTAATACTAACACTACTTGAAATGCTTACAGAACTATAGTTTGTAGCATTTGTTGTTGAAGTGGAAATGGAATTGTTTGGGATGTTAAACGAATTTCCTGCAACAGTAATTTCAGAATTTGCGCTTTTTGTTAAAGGATTATAAAATGCTAACAATTGTCCTTTTTCTACCATCGGTATTGGTGCAGCAGTATGCGCTTGGTCATACGTTATATACCAGCCAGTATTCATAATACCTTGCATGTCCACTGCGCCAGATGATTCTTCATCAATAGTCAAAAATTCCGATCCACCAGTAATAAACTTGTTTGGATCTTGATCAACCAATGGCGTTATAGCATCAGTTGCAACATTGTATTGCCAAATTACACCTGTATGATTTTGTCCTCCCGGATCTTCTTGTAACATAATATGACCTGAGTTATCCATCACCATATTATCCAACATTTTTTGTCCTTCGGTTCCATCTAGCACTGCAGTAATAGTTCCACCATTTTGTGGATTATTGATATCTGTAAAACGAAGTCTCCATAAACGACTTGGACTGGCAAATGAATTTGTAGTTACAAAATAAAAATCGCGTGGATTTGCTGGGTCCCAAGCACCATCTTCCGGACGCAAAAATGCGGTAACTCCCATGTTATTACTCATTGTATTTAATGAGGCTCCAGTGATTGCAGAAACATCGCCTAAATTGATCATTGAAAATGTTGTGTTTGCTGCCGGAATACTTGTGCTTGTTTCTGCCACTAATGCAGTAACAGCAATACCATATAAATTTCCGTTAGTTAAGCCAGCTTTATCAACATCTGTTCCTGTACTGGTTTTAGTTCCTACATAAATGTAAACTTGTCCTGGTGTTGCATCATCTAAACCAACTACAATTGTTTTGTCGCTTTTGTATGGACTGGCAATTTGATTTTCCCATGACGCTTTTCCTAAACGAGGCAATTCATAAGTTGTTCCAGAAGAAGCTCCAGTTGATATATGACCAAACGCTCTTCCTTCGGATCCATTCTCTTCTCCATTCATAAAAATACGATTCTGAGTTCCATTACCTGAAAGGTTATTATAAAAAGCTGTTGTCATTGGTAAGTCACCTGCGCAAAAACGACCGAAAGCCGTTAAGGCTGAAGGATTAGATGCATTATATAAAGTATATGTTGAACCTGTCCATAAGTTCACGTTTTGAATAAGGTCGGTTCCACTAACAACTGCTAAAGTATTTTTGTTAATGATCCATTTTGAAACAAACGCTCCGGCTTGTCCGTGTGCTCGAACAGATCCTACTGCTGATCCCATTTCATGATTCAATAAAGCAGTAAAGGTTCCATTACCATTATCGTATACTCCCATGCCATCTCCTAAGCCACACATTGTATATCCACCAACTGCATCGCCAGAAGTTAAGATGGATGTAACTGAAACACCCGGCGCTGCAGGTATCATATATGGAGTAACCGTTGTACTCGGCCCAGTTACAATTGCATTTGAAGCAGCTGTTGCAGGATTATAAAAAGCAAGTAATTGTCCACGCTCTATCATTGGCGAAGCAAGTGCTGTGTGCACTTGATCATACATTAAAAACCAACCTGTTTTCATAATTCCTTGCATGTCGATAGCGCCAGACGACTCTTCATCAATCGTAAAAAAATTAGGACCTGCGGTTACAAAACGTACCGGATCTTGATCAACTAATAAACTTAAAACATCAGTTGCAACATCATACTGCCAAACCTTTGCGGTGTGCGTTTGCCCGCCCGGATCTTCTTGTAAAATGATGTGACCATAATTATCAAACACCATATTATCTAACATTTTTTGTCCTTCAGTACCATCTAAAACAGCTGTAATAGTTCCTCCATTTTGTGGATTATTGATATCTGTAAAACGTAATCTCCATAAACGGCTTGGACTTGAAAAAGAATTTGTTGTTGCAAAATAAAAATCATTTGGTTTTTGCGGATCCCATGCACCGTCTTCAGGGCGTAAAAAAGTTGTAACGCCCATGTTATTACTCATGGTATTTAGCGATGCGCCAGTAATTGCAGAAACGTCTCCTAAATTTATCATCGAAAAAGTTGTATTTGCTGCAGGAACACTAGTACTTGTTTCAGCTGCTAAAGCTGAAACCGCAATACCATATAAATTTCCGTTGGTTAATCCAGCTTTATCTACATCTGTTCCTGTATTTGTTTTGGTGCCAACATACACATAAACCTGACCTGGTGTTGCATCATCCAAGCCAACAACAATTGTATTATTACCTTTATTAGGGCTAGCAACTTGATTTTCAAAGGATGCTTTTCCTAAACGCGGCAGTTCATAGGATGTTCCAGAAGATGCACCTGAAGCAATATGCGCAAAAGCCCTTCCTTCAGCCCCAGACTCTTCACCATTCATAAATAATTTTGCAGTGGTACCTAAACCCGAAGTTCCATTATAAAAAGCGGTTACTTTAGGTAGGTCACCTGCACAAAAACGTCCAAAAGCAGTTAAAATAGATGGATTGGACGCATTATATAATGTATAGGTACTTCCTGTCCATAAATTCACATTTTGGATAAGATCGGTTCCGCTGGTTACGGCCAATGTATTTTTGTTGATCACCCATTTGGAAACAAATGCTCCAGCTTGGCCATGCGCACGAACTGCACCAACTGTTGAACCCATTTCATGATTCATTAATAAGGTAAATGTTCCATCACCGTTATCAAAAGCACCCATACCATCTCCTAAACCGCACATCGTGTATCCACCAATGGCATCGCTAGAAGTTAAAATAGATGTAACTGTTACATTAGATGCTGCCGGAATCATATATGGCGTAACAGTTGTGCTAGGGCCAGTAACAACTGCCGTTACCGTAATTTGGGCATTGCTATTTAAAATGCACATGCAGCCCAGTGCAAATGTAATTTTTTGTAATGTTTTTTTCATTTGATAACAGTTTAGTTTGTTTATACAAAATTAGCTTGCAACAAGAAGGATGGCGTTACATACAAATTACGATTTTGTTATCCAATATTTAATAAATCCCCCTTAATCTATACATTTATAGTCCTGTACTAAATCTTCAAGTTAATTTTGGAAACAAAAACTTAACATAGCTACACTATAGTATTGGTAATCAAGTAAGATTAACTATTATACCAATTTAATTTTGGACACCAAATAATTATATCGTAATTTTACGATATAATTATGGGGATAACTAAAACAGAAGAATTTACTATTAAGCAAAACAAAATTGCTAAATACACCAAAGCCTTGGCGCACCCGGCAAGAATTGCCATACTTGAACTATTGCTAAAAAAGCAAAGTTGTATTTGCGGAGATATTGTGGATGAACTGCCACTCTCTCAAAGCACTGTTTCTCAGCATTTGAAAGAACTTAAAGCGGCTGGCATTATAAAAGGTGATATAGATGGGGTTAAAGTTTGCTATTGTATTGATGAAAAAGAATGGGAAAATGCCAAAACTTATTTAAGTACTTTTTTTGGTGCCTATATTAATAAAGCCAAATGTTGCTAAAAAAAATTACTTTAATATATCGGTAAATAACGATAAATATAAACGATTATGAAACTATCAGAATTTAAAAACCAATTAGCCAATGCGAGCGAAGTTAACTTTGAATTGCCAAACGGCAGTATTGTTCCACCTCATTTTCATGTAACCGAAGTTGGCCAAATAACCAAACATTTTATTGATTGCGGTGGAACAGTTCGTAACGAAAAAACAGTAAGCTTTCAACTTTGGGAGGCAAATGATTTTGATCATCGCTTAGCCCCGAAAAAACTTTCGGAAATAATTGCCCTTTCAGAAAAAGTATTAGGTGTTGAAGATGCGGAAATAGAAGTAGAATACCAAAGCGATACCATTGGTAAATACGGCCTTGCATTTGGTGGCAAAAACTTTTTACTAATTCAAAAACAAACCGCTTGTTTGGCAAGTGATGCGTGTGGAATTCCGCCTGAAAAACAAAAAGTAAAATTATCTACCATCCAATCAGAAAAGAAAGACACCTGTTGCGGACCTGATTCTAAATGCTGCTAATATGGAGATGCTTTTAAAATACAAAAAACCTATTGTAATTTCGTTAGGCATTGTAGTGCTAAATATAATTTTTGGCTTTGATGCCCGCTTTACCATCATTAATGTATTGTGGTTATTAGTATGAAGAATGTGTTGGTACTTTGCACAGGCAATAGCTGTCGCAGCCAAATGGCAGAAGCTTACTTAAGATATTTTTCAAAAAACAAAGCACACATATATAGCGCGGGCATAGAAACGCATGGATTGAACCCCGGCGCTGTTGCAGCCATGAAACGAGATGGTATAAACATCACAAATCATACAAGCAACCATGTGGATGAATATAAGAACATACAATTTGATCATATCATCACAGTTTGCGATCATGCCAAAGAAAACTGTCCATACATTCCCTCCCAAGCAAAAAGGCATCATCATAATTTCTTTGACCCTTCGAAAGTAAAAGGTACAGAAGAAGAAATAATGCAAGCCTTTGATAAAACCAGAAATGAAATAAGAAACTATTGCAAAACATTTGTAGAAGAAAACCTAAACTAGCATGAAAGCAAAACGTTCCATTTGGACAACACTTACCGGCGGATTAACTTCTGCCGCTCCCATTCTATTATCCTGTTGTAAAAGCGGCGCTTGTATTGGTGTTTGCGCCAGCCCGGTTGCTTCCTTATTTGGTATTTCTTCGGCCACTTTAGCAAGCTCTCCATGGATAGGTGTGATTGAACCGGTTTTAATTGCAATCAGTGCTGTTTCATTTACGGTTTCTTATTATTCTTTATATGTGTTGCCAAAATTCAATTGTAAAACAAATGGAGGCTGTGATTGCGCGCCAACCGAAAAAGAGATCCGTAGAACCAAACTCAACAAATTTGTATTTTGGTTTGGATTAATAGCCAGCGTGGGTTTCTTAAGTTATTTTGAAGTACAAAAATATAATGCGGCTAAAGCGACTACAACAGAATGTTCAACATCAAGTTGTGCGCTCGGCGAATGCGAAGTGGAAACAACTGAAGAGTGTTGCGCCGCCGGCAATTCTACAGCATGCGAAAAATAGAAACCAACCTTATGACCTTCAGTGGTATTAGGATATATTAGGTTTAACCGTTAATTAGCTATAACTTTATTCCCTTCATAAGAAGATTGAGATCTCAATCTGTTTGTACAAACTACAAGTCGACACATTTCACAATTCATTATCAAGCACAAGGTTATACATGTGGTATAGGCCATTAATTAAAACACGCTTATCGTTTGGTAAGCAAAAACAAAATGAAAAAAGGAACAGTAAAATTCTTTAACGCAGCAAGAGGCTTCGGATTTATTAAAGAAGAAAATGGACAAGAAATATTTGTTCATGCAACAGGTTTAAATGAAGATATCCAGGAAAACGACAATGTATCTTACGAAACTGAAGAAGGTAGAAAAGGAATGAGTGCAATAAACGTAAGTTTAATTTAATTTCATATATCCTAAAAAGGCAACTCTTTAGAGTTGCCTTTTTTGATTACAATATTTCAATTTGCTTAAACAAAATATAATAATCACTGGCACGGGAAGTTATATACCCGAGAACAAAATAAGTAAAGTTAATTTTGAATCCTCTGCTTTTTTTGATCCAGATGGAAAACAAATTTTGGACGACCCGCTAAATATTGCGGAAAAGCTAGAAGAAATCACAGGTATCACCGAGCGGAGATACGTAAATGCCGATCAAACTAACTCAGACATTGCCCTTATTGCATCCCAACGTGCTATTGCCGATGCCGGCATTGATAAAGAAAGTATTGACGTAATAATTCTTGCGCATAATTTTGGGAACATTTCTCACGGACGTTCACAAGTAGATATTTTACCAAGCATAGCTTCGCGCGTAAAACATGGACTAAAGATTCAAAATCCCAATTGCATAGCCTTTGATATAATTTTTGGCTGCCCAGGCTGGGTACAAGGATTAATATTGGCGCGGCAGTATATTTTAACCGAGAATTCAAATAATGTACTTGTAATAGGTTCCGAAACACTTTCACGCGCGCTCGATCCATTTGATCGCGACTCGATGATATATGGCGATGGCGCTGCGGCCGCTATTGTAAATGGAACAACTACTTCAGAAATAAGAGGGATCATTAGTACTGCTGCGCAAACCTATACGTTTGATGAAGCCTACTATTTATTTTGCGGAAGATCTAACAAAAAAGATACCAATGAAACGCATTACATTAAAATGCATGGAAAAAAAATATATGAATTTGCTTTGAGAAATGTTCCAAAAGCAATGAAATTATGTCTTGATAGATCAGGAACTCCTATTAATTGTTTGAAAAAAATATTCATTCATCAGGCCAATGAAAAAATGGATCTGGCCATCTTAAAGAGTTTTTACAAATCATACGGCGTCCCGGTTCCCGAAAATATTATGCCCATGAATATCCATAAACTAGGCAATAGTTCGGTAGCCACCATCCCTACCTTGCTCGACATGGTACTAAAAGAACAGCTTCCT
The DNA here is from genome assembly GCA_034439635.1 of Bacteroidota bacterium. Lineage (GTDB taxonomy): Bacteria > Bacteroidota > Bacteroidia > B-17B0 > Aurantibacillaceae > Aurantibacillus. Next base: position 17,408 of record JAWXAS010000119.1, read on the forward strand.
GGGCATGCTCTCGAAAAAGGCGATGTTATACTATTGGCTTCGGTTGGAGCTGGCATGAATATCAACGCGGTAACTTATGTAGTTTGACGTTAAACACAAATAATAAATTTCACATCGACCTTAACGTGCATTCATTCGGAAAACAACGTTTACCTAACACCGAAAAAAAACCAACAGACCTGCAACGACCTGATTTTTCAAAACCATATCAAATACTTAATTCGCAATTCACTTACAACTTCAAAAAAATTGAACTGTACGCGGGGGTTGAGAACATTCTAAATTTCAGACAGAACCAACCTTTAATTAGCTGGCAAGACCCTTTTGGAAATTATTTTGATTCTTCATCAGTTTGGGGGCCAACAAGAGGACGCGAAATATATGGCGGCATCCGTTTTAAAATCGTTGGGAAATAAATTTTTATGATAGCTTTATTCAACTATTTCAAAAAATTCAATTCGCTTTCTAAAGAGGCCGAAAAAGCTATTTCGGAAATATGTAAAATTATTAATGTAAAGAAAAACACAGATCTACAAGCTATTGGGCATACCTGTAAAACAATTTATTTCCTTAATAAAGGTATGGCTCGTATTTATTATTTTAAAGACGGAACTGATATAACCGAAAGTTTTGCATTTGAAAATAATATCATAGCGCGTATTGAAAGTTTGTTTACCGGAAAACCTTCGCGTAAAGCAATTCAAATATTAGAAGATGCGGAAATTATAGCTATCAGCGCAACGCAACTTTTTAAACTATACGACAAATATCCCGAAATAGAACGTTTATTCCGATTGATATTTGAATCGGCGTATGTGGATACAGTAAACCGGATCGAAAGCATCCAGTTTCATACCGCCGAAGAGCGATATAAGTCGCTTATAAAAGATGCTCCAGATGTTTTAAAAAGAATTCCGCTAAAACATATTGCTTCTTACCTTGGCATTACTCAAGTAAGCCTTAGTCGCATTAGAGGCGCCAAGTGATTATTTATCATATGTTAAGTAGCTTCCTTTAACCATTGGATACCTTTGCTTTATAAATTAATGAAGCAATGGGAAATACAAGCAGCAAAGATCATTGGGAAAACGTTTATGCAACTAAAGCAGAAACAGAAGTAAGTTGGTTTCAAAACTATCCGAAAAGATCTGTTGAGTTTATAGAACAGTACAAATTGCCACTCGATGCAATTATTATTGATGTTGGTGGCGGCGATAGCCATTTTGTTGACGCTCTCATAGAAAAAGGATATCAAAATATTTATGTACTAGACATTTCATCCAATGCCATCGAACGAGCAAAAAAACGGTTGGGAATTAAGGCCAACAAAATAAATTGGATCGTAAGCGATATCATCGATTTTGATCCCAAAATAAAATTCGACTTTTGGCACGACCGTGCCGCTTTTCATTTTCTTACTTCAGAAGATAAGGTGAGTAAATATGTTTCCTTAACCGAACGATCTATTAACCCAAGCGGCTTTTTAATCCTTGGTACGTTTTCGGAACAAGGCCCAACTAAATGCAGTGCCCTAGAAGTGAAACAATATAACGAAAGTTCAATGAGTGCGCGCTTTGAAGAAAAGTTCGAAAAACTAAAGTGTATCATCGAAGATCATACCACTCCTTTTAATACCATTCAAAATTTTTTGTTTTGCAGTTTTAAGAAGAAGTAATACCGACTATCTTCCAAAAACTTCCCAACCATACCTCGCTATCATCAACGTTACGATCACCAAAAATATTTTGCGTATAAAAGCATTTCCCCTTTTTAAGGCCATGCTAGATCCTAAATAACTTCCTGCAACATTAAACACAGCCATAAGAATAGCCATTTCCAAAATAAACTGATCGTTATTAATAAAAACAATTAAAGCCGAAATATTGGTAATGCAATTGATCACCTTGGCATAAGCCGAAGCTGTAACAAATTCAAAACCTAACACTACTACAAAAGCCAATATCAAAAAACTTCCGGTACCCGGCCCAAAAAAACCATCGTAAAATCCAATGGCGGTAGCAAATAAAGATCCATAAAAAGCTTGCTTCCAAAATGCTAAACTTTTTGTTTGAACTGAACCCAGATCTTTTTTAAAGAACGTGTAAACAGCAATAGTTATCAAGATCATTAAGATAAAAGGTTTTAATGATTCGGAATTGATACTTGTTACCGTTTTTGCTCCAAAATACGAAGCAATAAAAGCAAATAACGCAATAATAAAAAGCAAAACAAAATTAAAACGTACACGTTTCACATATTGAATTGCCGCTACCGTTGTTCCGCTAAAACCTGCTATTTTATTAGTGCCAAACACAACAGGCAAAGGAAGCTTAGGGAAATTAATAAGCAAAAAAGGAAGTATTACTAAACCTCCCCCTCCAACAACCGCATCAATAAAGCCTGCTGCAAATGAAAAGATTGCCAGTAAGATCATTGTTGCTAAACCATATTCATGTATTAATTGCAGGATATCCAAACTGATACTATTTTACTACCTTTCAGTTTTTAAATATACAATAAAGAACAAACTGTTTGCTCATGAAAAAAACTTACACTCAAGAATATTGGCCTGGTCCTATTGGTTCTCTTTATAGTAATTCAAGCATTTAGAATTGAAAAAAGCAATCCCGTTTCTGATCCTGCTAATGATTTTATTGCCGTAACTCAACCCGGTGCCGAAATTGCCAGCATTCTTAAAAGCGCATGTTACGATTGCCATAGCAATACTATTACATATCCATGGTACACTAATATTGCACCTTTTTCGTGGTGGATTAAAGACCACCTTAACGAAGAACGCGATGAGCTTAATTTTTCTGAATGGAAAACCTATAAGAGCAGAAGAATGGACAAGAAAATGAAAGAGGCCGCCGAAATGGTAAACGAAGATGAAATGCCTATGTATTCATATACCATTATGCATGGAAAAGCCACACTTACTAAAGAACAAAAAGTATTATTGCTTAACTTTTTCAACTCTCTAAGAAACGGCGAAAGTGATAAACCAAAGGAGTGATTTTTTTAAAAAATTATTTTACCGAAAACTTAATATCAAAGTTAAATCCCTTTTCGTTTCCAAATTCAAACTTTGCATCTAATTGCTCAGCAAGCGACTTTATTAAAACAAGACCTAATGTATCTGCATTCATACTTTCCTGCTCAGGTAAACCGGGTCCATTATCTCTGTACGACATCATCACTTCTTTATTCAGTTGCTTTATCCAAATAGAAACTCTAAGGTTTCCTTTGGGCGTAGCGGCATGCTTAAATGAATTTGTAATAAGTTCATTCAATATCAATCCGCAGGGGATGGCATTCGATAATTCAAGATCAATAGCCTCGCATTCAAGATCAATAATAGCTTGTTTACTTCCAACCGAATCACGCAATGCGCTCACAAGATCGCTTACATACTCATTAAAATTAAGTTTTGTGAAGTTTTGTGTGCTGTAGATCTTTTGATGCACAAGCGCCATAGAAAACACACGATTTCTACATTCCTCAAGAGCTTCTTGTACTTCGAGTGACGACGATGCATTCTTTTTTAAATTCAATAAACTTGTAACAATATTCATGTTATTTTTTACCCTGTGAAATACCTCAGCCAACAAAACTTCTTTTTCACGTAAAATACTGTTGATCACTTTGTCTTGTCGCATTCCCTCGTAAGAAATTGCAGAAACAAATAAAAGCATTGTTAACAATCCAAAAAACAAATTGATGGTACGTATATTATCTAAAACTCCCGGTTCAAATTGCACCTCCATCCAATGTTCGCGCAAACCATACATTACCAAACAAGCCGAAAGAAATCCAATAACAAGAACTACGATCATGTGTAACATCATTTCCCTTCGCCCCAACAACTGAACAATGCTCATTGTCAAAGGGAAGTATAAAACAAAAGCATTTGAATTAGTACCCATTTTCAAATTGAATGAGGCAAACATCCCAAAACCAATAAAACTGAATAGGTATGCCGAACTAACATATTTGCCAAGCCAGTTACATGCTAATATTAAAGGCGCACAGATCAATGCAAGTGCACAGTCCCAAAAAAAGTACGTGTAATCAAAACTTAGAAAAATCGTAAGCCCTAAAACAACATTGAATGTTCCAAAAAGCGCAAGAAGATTTAGTTTACGAATGAAAGATGTTTCCCAAGGCTTGTGATCGGGCTTAGTTCCTATATTAGTGTACGAAATATAAAGACCCTTGAGAGACATAAGTTCTTAGAATAGTTTAATTTCTTTTTCGATCGTTGCTTTTATTAAAGGGTTTTTTGAATCCACCCTTTTTAAAATTTTTATTTCCACTCTCAAATTTTCTTTTCGCTTCGGGATCATACTTCGGAACTGGCCCCATACTTTCGGGCAAAGGTAATTTGGCAACTTCAATTCCCATCAGGGCTTCAATTTGTCCAAATTTTTGCATGTCTTTTTCATTAATGAACGTAATGGCCACGCCTTGTTTGCTGGCACGAGCTGTTCTTCCTATTCTATGTATATAATCTTCCGGATCGGGAGGCGCATCAAAATTTACAATTAAATTAATTCCGTCAACATCAATACCACGTGATAAAATATCGGTACCAATTAAAATACGCAAGCGGCGTGATTTAAAATCACGCATGATCTCTTCACGTTCTGTTTGTTCTAAGTCGGAGTGAAAAGCTTTAATAGACTTTTCGCTACGCATTAAACTTTTTTCTAAACGCTTTACATTTTCTTTAGTAGAAGAAAAAATAATGATCGATTGATAATCCTCATTTTTCAAGATCTCTTTTAAGATCAGTTCTTTTTGTGCGTCGTATAAAACATAGGCTTGTTGCAAAATTCCGGCGGCCGGTTTACTAATGGCAATATTGATGCTCTCGGGCTCATGCAAAATTTGATTTGCCAATAAGCGCATCTTTGGTGGCATGGTTGCAGAAAACAAAATTGTTTGACGTTTTTTTGGAAGATACCCAATGATCTGTTTGATATCATCAAAAAATCCCATGTCTAACATTCTATCCGCTTCATCTAAAACCAAATGTTGCAAATGTTCAAAGTTGATAGAACCATTTTGCAATAAGGCTTTTAATCTTCCGGGCGTTGCCACAACAATATCAACCCCATTTTCCATCGATTGCTTTTGATTTTCCCAAGCCATTCCGTCGCTTCCACCATAAATGGCAATAGAGCCTACCGAACAAAAATACCCTAAGCCATCTATTTGCTGATCTATTTGCAAAGCAAGCTCGCGAGTTGGAGTAATTATAAGTGTATTTAAATGCCGTGTTTCGGCCTTTAAAATATGCTGAATGATGGGGAGTAAAAAAGCAGCCGTTTTACCAGTGCCGGTTTGGGCACATGCTACAATATCCTTATTATTTAAAATTACAGGAATGGCCTGCTGTTGTATAGGAGTGGGTTGTTTATAACCCATGCTAAACAAACCTTCGAGAAGCGTTTCTTCGAAGTTAAAGTCGTTGAATGTCAAATTAGTATCAGTTGTCAATTGTGCAAAGGTACCATAATTCTTCATATGCCTCAAATGGCTTATTAACAGGGGTTTTGTGTTAAAAATGGCCTTATTTAACCTTTGCAATTCTATAATACAGAGTGCTTTTTGTAACTTTATAGGTAAGCCATGCGTCTTAGTAATGTAATCAAGCGATAGCTTTATAAATTTTAAAAAAATGAAACATTTTTTTATGATAGCATTAGTGTTTGCGGCAAGCTATTCGTTTGCGCAAGACACACTTTATACCGTAAGCGGGCAAAAAGTTGTTGCAAAAGTTGTCGAAATAAATCAAACTGAAATAAAATACAAAAAAGCCAATAATCCTGATGGCCCTATTTATGTGGTTGACAAAAGCGATGTGGCACTTATAGAATATAAGAACGGAAGTAAAGAGTTATATGGCACCGGTTCGGGTTCAAACGAAGGGGTAAATACCAACGACCAAACTATAGCAAGCAATAATGTGCAAACAAAACCGCGCATTAATGTGATCATTGGCGGAGGTTGGGGTTGGCCAATGTTTAATTCATGGAATTGGTGGGGAGGTTACAGAGTGTTTCCAAGAGTTCACCATCACCACCACAATTATTACAAACCATTTCGCAATCATCATTTTCATTACGGCCGAAGAGGAAGATAAGTCGCCACAAATAATGATTAACCGAACTGGTTTGATCAATAATTCCTAAAAAAAGTTAATGCCATAGCTTTGTTCCCGCTTAAAAGCGCCTCAATCGATTTAAATTAGTTTACCGCTTCTCGCCAAGTTAATTCTATGTAGATTTAAACAAATTAAAAATCCAATGAAAAACTTTTTACTTCTTACTTCAGCAATACTATTCTTTTCGTTTGTATCCGATAAAGGTCCTGTTAACGAAAATAACTATAAAATATATTCTTCTAAAACTTCTAAAGAAGTAACATTGAATGATATTGTTTTAGAAATGAAGAATTACGACGTGGTATTTTTTGGCGAAGAACATAACGATTCGGTTGCCCACTTTTTACAAACCGAATTATTCAAAGGATTATATGGTGCTTACGGCGATAAAACCACTTTAAGCATGGAGATGTTTGAAACAGATTGTCAGGTTGTATTAGATGAATATTTAAAAGGCTTTATTCGCGAAAAGAATTTTTTTAAAGAAGCTCGCGTATGGAGCAATTACCGAAATTACAAACCCATGATTGAATTCGCCAAAGAAAAAAAATTAAGTGTAGTGGCAGGAAATGCTCCTGCCAGATATGTGAATATGGCCGCAAGAAAAGGTTTTAATTCGCTTAACGAATTATCGGCAACAGCAAAACAATTTTTACCTCCTTTACCTTATGATACAGCAAGTGGCGCTTACTACGATAAATTCACAAATTTAATGTCGGATGGCCGAAATGCAGGCATAACTGCAAAAGACACCTCAAAAAAAGCCGCAGCCCAAAACAGCATGATGCCAAAATATATGGTGCATTCGCAATCGCTGTGGGATGCAACTATGGCCTATTCGATAAGTAAAATTTTTACGAACAATAGCGGCGCCAAAGTACTTCAATTGAACGGACGATTCCATAGCGATGAAGGACTTGGAACAGTTACACAATTAAAAAAATATAATCCTAAATTAAGAATCCTTGTTATTTCGTGCATTGATGGTGGAAAAAAATTTCCGAAGGAAATAAATGTGAACGAAAATAAAAACCTTGGTGATTATGTTATCTATACTGATCCATCGGTTCCTAGAACATATAAAGAGTAAGGTTTTTAATAATAGAGGTCTACTATAACCGTATAAAATGAGAAGATACTTTTACTTACCTCTAATTTCTAGTGCGTTTACATTTGCCCTATTCGGCTGTGCTGAGAAAAAAGAAAACCTCGAGCAATTTTCTCAACAACGAATTAAAACCATTATCGATTCCATAGGTAGTTCAAATATCATTGCGTATTTTTATGAAACGGGTGGCCTTTCGGTAATGCAATTTGAAAATAAAGAAACTCATAAGGCTCGTAAATTAGTGTAACGTTTGGGATACGCTGTTTTTACAGATAGTTTGGTTTACTTAAAATCTAATAAATTTAGGTCTCCCCGCTTAAATACCAATTACATTATAAAAAATAGCACTGTAATTTCTATTCAGCAGGTCAAAATAATTCACCCCTCCTCTAACTGGCAAGGGCAAACCCCTTGGCAGCAGCCGTATGTTGATATTTACCAAAGGTTAGATACCCACACTAAATAAAATGCTGTGCTATCCTATTTTGAATATGGCGCGAACTGTGTAATTATCAATTTCAGTTTTGTATCTCCATTTCCTTCTTTGAAAATCACCAATGTTACTACGTTAACATATAGGAGTCGCATCAAGGATTGAGCGCTGGCATAACCTCTTTCTTATCCATTTGAGTCTAAACCTATCTAAAATATTATTGTCAGCCATATATACTTCACAGCTCCTTTACTTAAGGCTATTCATGATTTTAACAATTTGGGGTTTATAGGGATTTAGCCTATATTTGGTATTCCTTAATGAAAAAAAAATTAGTAATCCTCTTGTCTTGCTGCTACTTAGTTGTGGCCTTTGGAATTACACTTAATATTCATTACTGTGGCGGAAATATTAAAGAAGTTTCTCTTTTTACTATCAGCGAAGAAGGCTGTTGTGGTTCGGAAGAAGAAAGTTCGGGATGTTGCGATGATGATGTTGCTGTTTTAAAACTAAAAGACGATCAGCGATCTTCAACATTTTTCACCATTACTCCTCAAAGCTTTCTCACAAATACTATAAATACTGAATTCACAGCATATATATTAAGTGGTGGTATTATACACATTCTTCAAAACTATCATTCTCCCCCCGTCTTTTACGGCAATCCAATTTACCTTAGAAATAGGGTTTTGACCATTTGATGCAAAGCAATTAAATTGTTTGATATTATATTGATATCAGAACTTTTTTCTATTGCAATACTTATTAATAATTTAAAATTTTAAAATGAAAACAACTTTATCAATTTTCGGTACAACGATTTGTTTATTTACTTTTGCTCAAATTCCTAATTCTGGTTTTGAAACGTGGACAACGGTTGGTTCCTATACTAACCCTACAAGCTGGGGAACGATGAATAACACCACATCTACATTCAGTGTTTATTCTGCAACACCGGGAACACCGGGAAGCCCAGGCAACTCCTATTTAAAACTTACCTCAAAAACGCTTAGCACCAGTATTGTAAACGGCATTGCTGTTAGTGGAGTATTAGACTCAATAACTATGAAACCGAAATCAGGCTTCCCGTGCACATTACAACCTGTTAGTTTTACAGGAAAATGGCAACATATGATCTACGGATCAAGTCAGGGTTCAGTAAAAGCCACCCTTACGAAATGGAATACCTCCTTGAACAAAAGAGACACCATAGCAACTGCTGCACAAACTCTTTCAGGTATGGCAATGTCGTGGGCAAATTTCTCATTAAACTTTAGTTATTTCAGCAGCAACGTTCCCGATTCATGTATAATTGAACTTAGATCAAGCGGAAGTAATCCAACAAATAATGATTATTTATGGGTTGATAATCTTGCCTTTGCGGGATCAGTAACTGGCGTAGAAAAAAGGCCTGCTATTATTTATTCCCTTATTGTTTACCCTAATCCATCGGCAGAGTTTCTAAATATTAATCTGAACCTTAAATCGCCTCAAAACATCATAATCGAGTTAACCGACATTAGCGGTAAACTGATGCGCTCAAAAAACGCAGGTATATTAAGTGGAGAAACATTTCAATCATTTGACGTTTCAGGTATAGCACAAGGAACGTATTTATTAAAAGTGGTTGGTGAGAAAGCGACCGAAACAAAAAAGATAATTATTGAATAATTTTTTTAGTTCAAATTAAATAAACGGATCATGAAAAAAACCATTACAATCCTTTCGTTCGCAATTACAGTATTGATTGCTTATGCCGCCATGCCGGGGCCATCAAGTTCAGGAGCCCCTGCTTCGCATACCGGAGCTCCGGGCGAAAAAACGTGCGCCACTGTTGGCTGTCATGATGATAATGCCATAAATGAAGGCACAGCTTCTTTATCTATTGAAGTTGGAGACGGGATAAAAAAATATATTGCCGGTCAAACATACCCCATTAAGATCAGGATATCAGATGCCAATAAACACCGTTTTGGTTTTCAGATTACCGCCGTGAATGCCGAAACACAAACTAATTTAGGCAGTTTTGTTATTACCGATACCAAAAGAACTCAAACAGTCAAAAATGCCTACACCTTAAAAGAAAGAGACTATGTAACCTATACATTCAATGGAACCGATGCAGTTTCTAATGGAGTTGGAGAATGGATAGTTAATTGGACTGCTCCAAAAAATTCATCAGAACCTGTTACCTTTTATGTTGGTGCTGTTTCTGCAAATGATGATATGACTGATAAAGGAGATAAAGTATATACAAGCTCATTAACCCTAAATAAGTAATCATGAAAAATTTTATAGTTATAACAAGTTTTGTGGCGTGTGTAATTGTTTGTGCAAGCTATACAAACAAATATAAAAAAACATCTGGCGCTCATCCGGGTAGTACAGGCGCTCCTTTAGATCTTACTTGCGCACAGGCAGGTTGCCATACCGACGCCCAGATAATTTTAAATGCCGTAAATAATAACACCCTGATCTTTTCGAGTATAGATTCCTCATATATTCCTGGAGCAACCTATAACATTACCGTTCAGGTTTCAGGTTCGGCTGCATCACCTACCGCTAAATTCGGATTTGAAATTGGTGTTTTAAAAGACAGTGATAGTTTGAATATTGGAACATTTAATATTACCGACAACACCAGAACCCAAATCATAACGCACCCTATTGCAACAGATCTTCGCTACTCAGTTACCCATAAAACAGCCGGCACACCTGCGCTATCTGCTAACTTCAATCAATGGACCTTTAATTGGACAGCTCCTTCTGTTAATGAAGGGGACATTACATTTTGGTATGCTACAAATTGTACTAATAATAATGGTCAAGAAACCGGCGACAGAATTTACTTACATTCTTTTCAAATTCATCCCGATCCGGCATCTTCAGTAAAAGAAATTGCCGACGATTATGAGTTAAAAGTATTTTTTGATGGTGAATCCAATAACATAGCAATTAATTACGATTTAAAAGGGCTAAGAAATGTGCAGTTATCCGTGTTTGATATTACTGGTAAAACTATTCATAATGGAACACAAACAAAACAAAGTGGTGTTCAAAAACAAAAAATTAATTTAGGTTCCAATTATTCTAAAGGAACCTATTTGGTACAATTACAAATCAACGATCAAAAAGTAATTAAAAAATTAATCATTAATTAAAAATCATCATGAAAATTAAATATTATACACTCACCCTGATTTTAGCAACTTTGTTTACGATACAAACAACAGCACAAACAACAGCAATGAACTTTAATAGGAATGACTGTAATGGTAATCCTCAGCATCTTTTTGCAGACCTTAACGCCGGAAAAGCAGTGATCATTGAATACTTTATGACCAGCTGCGCGCCCTGTCCTGCTGCCGGACAAGTGCTAGAAGTAATGAAAGCTAATTTGCTTGCGCAATACCCTGGTAAAATCAAATCATACGCTATTGCTTTTAATAATACCTATTCATGTTCAACTGTTATTAACTGGGTAAACACCTATAGTTTTACGTCTGTGCCAATGGATTCGGGAGCAACGCAAGTAGCATATTATGGCGGTATGGGAATGCCAACAATTATAATTGCGGCAGGATCGAATCATCAATTATTAGGCGCCCCCTACATTGGATTCAATAACAGCGATACAACACAGATGGCAAGTAACATTCGTGCTTTTTTAAACTCGCAAGTTGGTATTAAAGAGAACAGCAATTCAAATTTATCATTAGAAATGTTCCCAAACCCCTCTAATTACGAAGTGCATTTAAACTTTAATTTGAAAGAGAATTCCGATGTTGTAATTGATGTGATAGATGTAATGGGCAGAAAAATTTCAACACTGCTTTCAGAAAAATTACAAACCGGTACTGTTTCTAAAACATTTAATGCCTCGACATTACCAAATGGAAACTACTTTATGCGCATTAATGCTAATGGAGTAATTACTCACCAAAAATTAAGCATCGTACATTAATGAAAAATCACTCATTTGTAAAAATAAGTACAGCCTTACTTTTTTTTTTAACTTCGATAGTTAATTTAGTTGCTCAAAATGCACTATTCATCCCCGACACCCTCAGCGGTACTAGCTTTACATTAATTGTTGAAACGGGCACAAAACAATTTATTGGAACTAATAACACACCAACTTATGGTTACAATGGCAATTTTTTAGGTCCAACCTTAATTATTAAATCAGGAGACAGTATTACACTGAATGTAAAGAACAACCTTACGCAAACTACAACAGTTCACTGGCACGGCCTTCATGTATCTCCGCAAAATGACGGCGGACCACATCAAATGATTCCGCCTAATACAACTTGGAGTCCTTCATTTAAAATGAGAAATGAAGCGGCTACATTTTGGTACCATCCTCATGGCGAAGGAAAAACAGAGATTCAGGTTTCAAAAGGTTTAGCAGGCATGATCATTGTGCGCGATAATGTTGAAGCATCATATGTTTTACCACGCAGATATAAAGTTGATGATTTTCCTCTCATTGTGCAATCCAAAGCATTCGACGTATTGTATCAATTTGCGACGGCTACGCACGAAGACAGTATTAACATGGTTAATGGAACTATAAAACCTTTTTTACAAGTACCTCAACAAGTTGTACGCTTACGACTACTGAATGGTGCTTCCGACAGAACATACAATTTTGGTTTATCAGATAACTCTAACTTTTATTTGATAGGAAGCGACGGAGGCTTATTGGCTCAGCCACATACAACTAATCGAGTACGATTATCCAGTGGAGAAAGATCTGAAATATTAGTTAATTTTTCCACGTATTCAGTTGGCACTCAATTTTACCTTAAAAGTTATTCTTCTGAATTACCCAAGGGAATTATCGGTGCCGATTCAGTTGGAACAGCTTCTATAATAATAAGTGAGGGTTATTATTCTAATTGGCTCAATGGTGCCGATTTTAATGTGCTTCGTTTTGATGTGGTTTCTCCAACAAGTAATCCAATTATTACTATTCCCTCTACGTTTGCTCCTAAAACAGCTATCTCACAAGCAACCATTCATGCCACAAGGCATATTCATTTTTCACCCGATACAGTTTTTAGTGGCCCGCAAGGGAAAGTTGACGGTCCGTTTTTAATGAATAACAAACCATTTAACATGGATTCAGTAAACATTATTACTTACTTAAATAATGTTGAGATCTGGAAACTTAGTAATAGCACTATGGTTGCCCATCCCTTTCATATACACGATATAGAATTCTTTGTTTTAGATATTAACGGACTTCCACCTCCGCCACAATACCAAGGATTAAAAGATGTTATTTTAGTACAGCCAAAAGATACGGTTCGCTTCATTACTAAATTTACAACATTCACCGACCCTATGGTTCCATATATGTACCATTGCCATTTGTTACATCATGAGGATGACGGAATGATGCATTCGTTTTTAGTGCTTGATCCAAATGCAATTGGAATAAAAGAAAATATTAAAAAAGGTTTGGAAATTAAAGTATTTCCAAATCCTGCGCTTAATTCGTTTCAAATTGACATTTCTGATCTTGAAAAAGAAGGCAACGCCACGTTAAGTATTTTTGATCAATTAGGGCAAAAAGTATATGAAGAAATAGTGGAAACGAACAAAAAGGAAATAGATCTAAAAAATCTTGTTGCAGGAATTTACACTGTAAAGGTAAGTCAAAAGAATACCGTTTTTGCGAAAAAACTTATTATTTCACCAAATTAAAAATAAGAAATGAATGTATTTAACCCAAAAATCTTCTCTATTCTATTAGCATTCGTTCTCCTCGCTTGTTCCGATCGAAAAAAAGAAGTTATTTCATTTATTGAGCCTAAAACAGAGGTAATAAATGGAGTTGCTGTTTCTATATTTAAAGTTTGGGGAAACTGTGGGATGTGCAAAAAAACCATCGAGAGATCTTTAGATAATGAAGCAATTAGCGATGTAAATTGGAATAGTGAAACAAAAATGATGGAGGTTCGCTATGATGCCACCAAAATAAGTTTAGATGACATACAAAAAGAAATCGCCTCTGTTGGGTATGATACACCTAATTATAAAGGGAATGACAGTTCATACGCCAACTTGCATGAATGTTGCAAGTATGAAAGAAAACCTTAGTACGTTAAAATAATACCCATATAAAAGGAAGTAACACATCCTTTTATCCTGTTTCATAAGCACTCTATTGTTTTGCTTGCTTAGCTTCCTTTATTACCTTTATAGAGCGACAAATAGAGTCGTAGTGTTTTTATTTATACAAGCTAATTATAAAACGCCAGGTACCTATTTAATGAAACACGTTTTACTTATACTTTTTTTTATTCTTTCTTTGAATGAGGCAACGGGTAAGCAAACAAAAGTGCTTACAGAAATAGATAGTTTTGGTGTTAACCCAGGGAATTTAAAAATGTATGTGTATGGTAACATCCCAAACTCTACAAACAAAATACCCGTAGTTGTTGTTTTACATGGTTGCGGCGGAAACGCCAAAGCAATTTCGGAATTAACCGGATTGAATAAATTGGCTGCTATACATGAGTTTTTGGTTATTTATCCTCAACAAAAACTAATGAATAATCCCATAGACACAAGCAGAATATTTATAACCGGTGTTTCTGCCGGCGCAGCCATGAGTGTGGTAATGGCGGCCACACATCCTGAACTATTTAAATGCGGGGCATTTTTTGCGGGTGGTGCTTATAAAATTGCAAGCGATGCCGTAAATGGTTTAAAAGGAATGCGTGGCACCAAATATTTTCAGCAAAAAAAATTAGTGAAAGACGTAGGAGATCAAAATCCAAATTATAAAGGCGAGTATCCAAATATGATCATTTATCAAGGCTTAAACGATGGTGTAGTAAATAAAAAGAATGCACTATTTTTAGTGAATCAATGGACGGGTGTAAACAACACCAATACAATTGCCGATGTGGTCGAACCCGCCTTTATGCATATAGACGATATTACACGAACTGAATACAGGGATACTTTAGGAAGAACACCTGTTATTTTATATGAAGTAAAAAAATTGGGCCATAAATTATTAATAAAGCCGGGCGACAAAGAAAATGAAGGCGGTAAAAAAGGAATATTTGGTGTTGATAAAGGTTTTCACTCCACCTATCAAACAGCCAAAGAATTTGGAATATTAAAGAAGAACCAATGAAAAAGAAAGTTTTAGTAATAATCATTAGTGTTCTTCTCTTCAAAAACAATGTTGCTCAAGAACATCTATCCGTCATCAATTTTACTACACTTCCAAAAATTTCCATTCGCGCACTGGAAGTATTAAATGATCATACAGTTTGGTTTGCTGCCAATCGCGGAGTTTGGGGTTATACAGAAGACGCCGGTAAAACATGGCATATTGATTCACTAAAAGTAGATAGTGTATATCCGCAATTTAGATCCATTGCTGTATTAAATGATTCAACTGTTTTACTTTTAGGTATTTCATCGCCCGCATATCTTTTAAAAACAAGCAATAAAGGAAAAACATGGAAATTGGTTTACAAGAACACACACCCGAAAGTGTTTTTTGATAGTATGTTGTTCTATGATAATAAAAATGGCTTTGCGCTTGGCGATCCTATTAACGGAAAAATCACTTTATTAAAAACAAATGATGCCGGAGAGAGTTGGACTCTTATGGATACCGACAAGGTCGCTTCCATACATGAAGGTGAGGCTTGCTTTGCCACCAGCAATACAAATTTGGATGTTCACAAAAACATGCTGTGGTTTGTTACCGGCGGAAAGCGCTCGCGTTTGTTTTACTCCTCTAATTTAGGAACAAGCTTTCTTACCTACACCACACCTATTACGCAAGGCGAAAGCATGACAGGCATTTTTTCATTTGACTTTTTTAATGAAAAAAACGGGATTATTACAGGAGGAAATTATGATAAAACAGATTCCCTAATCGTAAGCTTGGCCCAAACAAAAAATGGAGGTAAAACTTGGCAAGTCATTAAATCTATAAAACCTTTTTTTGGAAGTTGTGTGCGATTTAGAAATGCGAGTGATGTTTTTATTACAGGGCATGATGGAACTTTTAGATATACTCTTAAAAACAAAATAATAGAAGAGATAAAAGATGCAGCCGGCGAACCACTACAGTTTATGACGCTTCGCTTCTCGCCGTCATCCAAAGCCTTATGGATGGCCGGAAGTAATGGAAAAATTGCTTTGGTTAAGGGTTTTAGCCGCAAATAGACAGTAGAATTTCTATTACAAGTCAAAATCTGCAGCAGTCCTTGAAAATTCTCAATGTTGCGGTCGTAAGATATTCTTACAGTCCTCACATCTGCGCTTTCCAAGCCCTTTGCAGCTTTTGCCTTTCACTACGAAATCCACTGACTATTCACGGTTTAAGTAATTTCTAAAATTTTTGTATCTTCATCAAACAAAAATAAGTTCATGAAACTCAAACATCTTCTTTTTATCATTAGTTTGGTACTTTCCTTTAAAGTTTATTCAGGAAAAGACACCGTAATTATATATACCACGTATGAAAATTATGTAAATAAGATCGGAGAAACCTACGATAAAATGGTGAACTATTACGGAACCATTAAAATGAAGATAACGGTTTCAAAAAATGCAGCTGAAACAACAGTAAAGTGTAAGGAGATTTGGGGTTTTTTATATAACGGTCACTTATTTAGAACAGATGCAAGAACCGGACAAGTTGGAGAATTGATTGTAAAAGGAAAAATTTGTTATTACGAAAATGGTATTGCCCATTTAGAAATGATCCGTAACGGAACCAATCACGAGAATTTTAGTTTGGGTTATTATTGTTATGTTTCCAAGGATCTTTCTTCAAGATTGGCGCCCTTCCCTAGCCCGGAGTATCCTATTTCTGATGCCAATAAGCAAATTAAAAAATTCAAAAGAGCAAACCCAGAATACGACGATCTATTTAAAGCCATAAATAAAGATTATAATTATCAGAATGTAAGAGCGAAGGTGATGATCTTTAACAGGAATTTTCCGGATAGTAAATAGCATATTCTGAGAGCCAAAATGCCTCCATTTACATACAAAATTCAATACGCCGAAAATTTCTCTGATGAGTTCTTTCAAAAAGGAACTATAGATAAAGATAAGGGGTTAGAAGAATTTCAACTATTTCCATGGGGCAAAGAAATTGACGAATATGTAAGAAGTTCAAATGATCCAACAATTCCTAAGATCATTTTTAATTCTGATGATAACATACAATTGATCATAGAGGCTGTTAATAATAAAGATTTCAGCATGGAATACTCTAATTTTTCTTCGCAAAAATATTCAGATTTTTATATCTCAAATGATTTTGAAAAAAAGAATCTTGCTCCTGAATAGATCATTGAGTTCTTTTTTGATAACGCACTTGAGTCTCATTTAAAACTTTTTCAGATTGTTAAAGAAGCGGCAAGCCCTAAAGAAGAAAAAAAGCCATCTAAGTTTGTTGAATTTATTTTCAAATCTCGCCATTTTTGATACACTTGGCTATTTAGTCGTCCCTCAAAAACTCTGTAAGCCTTGTTATTATTGAGTTTGTTTAAAAATAGTGCGATAAAAATCTACCGAAAAAAGTAAAAAAAGATTAAAAAAGCGGCAGATATTTTTTAGTGCAAACTAAACCCTAATGCTGCGCCCGGGATAGAGCGAAAAGCCTTGTTTAGGGCTTTGCTTAATGTTTG
>JAWXAS010000120.1:0-40480 GCA_034439635.1 Bacteroidota bacterium
ACAAGGCTTTTCGTTCTATCCCGGGCGCAGCATTAGGGTTTAATTTACACTTAAAAACATCTGCCGCTTTTTTAATCCTTTTTTACTTTTTTCGGTAGACTATTTTTAAACAAACTCAATAATAACAAG
Organism: Bacteroidota bacterium; assembly: GCA_034439635.1. Taxonomy (GTDB): domain Bacteria; phylum Bacteroidota; class Bacteroidia; order B-17B0; family Aurantibacillaceae; genus Aurantibacillus. The sequence continues at coordinate 130 of JAWXAS010000120.1, forward strand.
GCTTACAATTTTTTAAGGGGTCACTAATTACTCTTTGAGGCTAGCGAATCAAGCTTTGGAAGTTCAATTGATTCAGGCTCTTCTCTATCATACATATAACCATCTTCCGAGATAAGATCGAGGTAATACATCGAGTAATCCTTTTTAAGATTTTTTTGGATCTTGAATTTATATACCTGGCCATCGGGGTTATGAAGTGTTCCTTTTAAGAGCCAAGGATTCAATAATTTTATTTGCGTTTTATTGCATTTTAAATATTTTGCCAAATAGTTAAGATCGGTAATGCTTGAATCGATGCTTACTACCTTTACAGGAATTTTAGAATAATATTTTATTTTGTTGCGTTTAATTCCAAAATGCATAGGGCTTGATAAAAGTGTTTTATAAGCCATTAGCCTGTAAACAAATTCACCGGTTTGCTGATTAAGTAAAAGGTCATAATAGTTATTGGTCTTTTGCTTCTTTAACGCGCGCTCAATTCCTCCCATCCCTAAATTATAGGCCGCAGCAGAAAGTGTCCAGTTATTAAAACGTTTATGAGCATCTTTAAAGAATTTGCAGGCAGCGTGAGTTGATTTTTCTACATCCAAGCGCTCATCAACCTCATCGTTTACAATTAATCCGTAATTGCGAGCTGCAGATGGCATCAGTTGCCAAAAACCAACAGCTCCTGCAGGAGAAGCCTGATTAGAAAGATGACTTTCGATAACTGCTATGTATTTTATATCATCAGGAACGCCTTCTTGTTTTAAAATAGGCTCTATATAAGGGAACCACTTTGCTACTTTATTGAAAAGGATGGCTGAGTTATTTTTCCAGTATTTATTTGTAAAAAATTCACCTTCCAAATTTGTACGTATTTCGTAGTTATCTACCGGAATGGGTTCATTACAAAACCTAAGATTTGAGGGGATATTTAATCCGAATACTTTGAAGTTATTATTCTCGTAGGCCACATCGCTACGGTGGGGGCTTTTTAAAAAGGCTATCTCCAGAAAATAAAAGATCAGGAAGATCGCGAGGAATAATACGATCTTGAGAGTATTATTCTTTATTTCATAAAAAACACTCAAGTTCTTTTCTTTATAACAGTATTAAGATACAAAATCAAAGACACTATTACAACAAAAATAAGTGCGAGATACAATAAGTTATAAGAGAATTTAAAAATGATGTTATAGGCTAGAACACAGGCTATTACTGAGATCAGGAGGTATAGCATCGCAATTCTTTTCTCGGTGATTCCTCTAAAGAATAGATGATGTGTGGTGTGATCTTTTCCGCCAATGAACGGTGAATTTCCGCGGACAATGCGATTAATAAAAACGGTTGTGGTATCAATAATAGGCAAAAGAAATACCAAAAGCACAAGTGAGATGTTTTCTAACTCACCATGATACAATCCAAAAGGCAAGCCATTGTTCCAACATACTTCTATGCCAATAGCGGCCAGAAAAAATCCAATAAATTGACTCCCCGAATCACCCATGTACATTCTGGAAGGATGAAAATTATAAACCAAAAAACCGACTACTGATCCAAGCAAACACACATTAAAAATAGTGATGTAAGAGTTAGTTATTTTTAACGAAACAGTTACAGCAATAAATAAACCGGATATAACAACTGTAATAATGCCGGTGATGCCGTCCATATTATCTAATAGATTAAAGGAGTTCATCATTCCTATAATCCAAAAAACAGTTAAGGCATAATTTAAAAGTAAATTCTCGAACAATCGTATATGAATGCCCGAGTACACTAATACAAGCGAGCAAATGATCTGAGTAATAAGTTTTAATAAAGGTTGAGTATTAAAAGCGTCATCGGCTAAGCCCATTAAAAAGGCCAACGAACATGCCAATAAAAAACCAAAAACTGTCCACCTAATGGTGCTGAAATCAGGATTTATGAGTGCCAAAAAAATAAATGAGAAAAGAAAACAGAGGTAGAATGAAATTCCTCCCAGGGAAGGTTTGTGCTTGGGGTCCCATCGTATTTCGGTGGTTCCTCGCGTTCTTATACCTAAAGTTCGGGCAAATTTAAGTAAGATGTAATTAATAAGAAGAGAGATAACAAAACTAAAGAATACTAAAGAGATAAGGGTTAGATGTGTATTTGAAGCGGAGGACATTTAGAATTGCGAAATAAGATCCTTAATTTTCTTTCCTTCCTTGTCCTTATCTGATAACAATGGCTCAGTTTTAAGATCCCAATTGATGCCAATCTCCGTATCGTTCCATAGCACACAATCTTCTGAAGCCTTGTTGTAATAATTAGTGCACTTGTATGAGAATACGGTATTATCTTCGAGAGTTAAAAATCCGTGCGCAAAACCAGGAGGAATATACATCATCCACTTGTTAGCTTGGGTTAATTCCAATCCAAAGTGTTTTCCATAGGTTGGTGATCCCTTTCTAATATCAACGGCTACATCATATACCGCACCCGTAATCACGCGTACCAGTTTTCCTTGAGCGTGAGGAGGGTTTTGAAAATGTAATCCTCTCAAAACTCCTCTTTGCGAAAGCGATTGATTATCCTGAACAAAATTCAAATTCAATCCTGCCTTTTCAAAGACCGCATTGCTATAGCTTTCAAAAAAATAACCACGCGCATCTTCAAATACACGAGGTTTAATAACAAATAATCCTTTTATAAATGTTTCTGTAACTTCCATTTAATTTTTTTTCTTTTTCTTTTTAGATTCCGCATCATCGGTGTAATATCCGGTTCCGTATCCATAACCATAGGTATAGCCATAATTATATCCATAGTGCTTCCGACTCATGTCTACATCATTTAATACAGCAGTTATTCGCGAGATCTGATTTTCAGTCTTTAAACGTATAATGTTTTGAATAAAGTGTTTATCAGAATACTCGGCTCTTAATACATAGATCGGATAATCCGATTTGCGTAAAGTTTCAATTCCATCTGTTACTAAACCAACAGGCGCATTATCAATCACTACATAATCAAATTGCTTTTGCAGTTCGGCAAGAACTTTGGTTAACGCATCACTTAAAATAAGTTCAGAAGGGTTTGGAGGAGTTGGTCCTGCTGTAATAAATTTTAAATTCTCTAGGGAACTATCATTAAAGCAATCCTCGATCTTATACTCACCGGTTAAAAGATTGCTCATCCCTACATCGTTCTTAACACCAAAGCCCTTATGGATCTTTGGCTTCCGCATATCAAGATCTATGAGCACCACTTTTTTTCCAGTAAACGCAAAGATGCCCGCAATGTTAATAGCGATGAATGTTTTACCCTCACCACTTATGGTTGAACTAATTGAAATAAGTTTACTTCCGGGAGTATTATCAATGAATGAGAGATTTGTACGTATGGTTCTGAACGCCTCCGAAATAATAGATTTTGGATTCTTATCTACAATGAGTTGCGAAACAGGGATCAGACTTTCGTACTTAGGCACTACACCAATTAGAGAAACGCCCTGATTGGCAAATTTCATCACATCGTGTATGGCATAGATCTTATTATGCGAAAAATAAACGATGACCAAAATAATAAATATGATGAGGATAGTGAGGATAAAAGTGATTATAAGGGTATCTCTTGAACTTGGAAAAACCTTTCCTCCTAATCCAATAGCTTTCTCTAAAATTATGTTTTTTGTAACGTAACCCGCCTTGGAAATAGAAAACTCTGTTTTCTTTTCCAATAACATTGTGTAATACTTCTCATTGATGGTGTATAATCTATTTAAACGAGAAAGTTCCACATCGTCTTCAGGAGAAGAACCCAATTTACTCTTATAATCGGAAGATTTTTCGAGCAGGCTTTTGTACTTTGTTTTATAACGCAATTTTACCGCATCTAAACTCTCCAATAATAATTTCTTTTGGATCTCGAGTTGGTAATTTATTTGTTTAATATTTTCGGAGTTTGGTGTTACCATATACAAAAGATCCTCCTTTGCTGAAAGTAATTTTTGAATGTTCTGTATTACATCCTTCACCATATTCTCGTAATCGGTTCCAGAGATGATGGAAATAAGATTGTAAATATCAATGTTCTTATTCTTATTGATATTTGCTTGAACCTCTTCAATGATTTTCTCCTCCATTTCAACCTTGAGTAACTGTTCTTCAATACTAGAAGCTCTTAAAATGTCTGAATTTATTTTTTGGGAATTATTTTCAATATTCTTATCTTGTTTGAAGGCCTTAAGATCCTTTTCCGTATCCCTAAGGTCATCGTACACCAATCCTAATTGTTTATCAATAAAACTTAATATATTTCTCGAACTCTCACTTTTACGCTCTACGTCGTAACTTAAAAATTCCACCGACAAATTATTCACCACATCCGTAACTTTTTGCGGATTAATATCCTTCACTTTGATCAGAATGGTTTTTGCTAGTTCATTTACAACCTTAACCTCAAGTTTCCCTTGTAATTCTGCAGTTACCGCATCCACATCACTTATTAGCATGTACAAGGCCTTGTTATTAGCAATTGTCCTTTTTATGATCTCGGTACTTAACTTAGTATTCAGAAAAATATTGATATCGAAATCGGTGGTGCGCAACCATTCATTGATCTTGAACTTTTTTGATTTAGTTCCGTATTTTATAACGCCTTCATTTAATTGTTCATTAAATTCAACATATATCTTTTGGCCTTTCAAATCAGGATTCTTAAGATTTACCTGTGCAAGAAAAGGAGATGAAAGATAAAGTTCGAAGTTTTTAAATGTACCTTCGCTAAAATAGGTCAAGCTAAGATCAAGCTTTTCAACTATACGTTTTAAAAACACCTTAGAATGGATCTGTTCAATAGCTTCTGCCAAAATATTTTCGCTCTCTCCAATTCCTTCCAACCGCAAAACCTGATCGGTTCTATTGTCATTAATCTGCAATAATACTCTAGATTCATAAACAAGCTGACTATACCTCAGGTACAAGAACGACAACGAACCGCTCACAATGAACAAACCTATAAATACCCATTTGAATTTCCTTACCAAGTGGATCAGCAAACTAAAGTCAAGCGCAGAGTTTAGTTTTGCTTCTGCATCCTTTACAAAATCATTTTTATTTAAACCAACGTGGTACGACATTAACGGGTTATAATTGAGTAAAGAATAAGGAAGGTAGTCATAAGTGTTAGCAATGGCGCTACCTCATTAGAAAGTGTACGGATAGCACGATAACGTGGTTCAACATAAATTAGGTCGTATGCTTGAACCTGTGTGTTACCTGCGGCCAAACCATCAATTTTTGAAAGATCCATTAGGTAAACTTTAGGCTCCATGCCAGGAGTGTTGCGAATCAATTTAATTTTATAGGCTTTACCGTCGTCCGAGATTCCTCCTGCTAGTGCTAAGGCCTCGAGTATTGTTGTGTTGTTATTAGTGATGGAAAGCACTTTTGCCGAACCTACTTGTCCTGGAAAAACAATTACACGTTTGTTAGTGATCTTTAAATTGATATATGGCTTCTTATAGAACACTGCATATTTATCTTCCAACAATTTCTCAGCCTCAACTACCGTAAGACCAGAAAGAGGAATAACCCCCACTAAAGGTAACCGTGAAGTGCCATCTGTTTCGATACGCGCATCAATAGTAGGAATAAAATTAATGTTAGTTTGCGCTGTTGCCATGTCAACCATTTTAAAACCTTCATTTGTATATACTCTGAAGCTCAAAACATCATTTGATGCCAATTTATAGTCAGCTCTACTTAAAGAGTCGAGCAATTTATCGTAATTATAATCCTTTGGTGTTTTTAACATGATGTTCGACCTGAACACTTTACACGAGCTCAACACTAATAGCGCACCAAAAAACAGAAAAAATATTCTTTTCATACTATTACAAAGATATTAAATAAAAACTATATACAAACTACTGATATTCAAATAATTAAGTTAGATCATTTATACTGGGTATTCTATGCGCGCATGGTAAATTGTCATCAATCGTTTTTTAAATATTTTTTTGATGAGTGTAATGTCCTTAAACGTAATATCTGCATTAATCAATTGATTTTGCGTGATCTTATAATCAATGATCTGATCAACCAGATCGTTAATGGCTAAGGCATCATGCTTTTTTAAACTTCGCGATGCAGCTTCAACGCCATCAGCCAACATTAATACCGCAGTTTCTTTACTAAAAGGTATTGGACCAGGATATCTAAAATCATCTTCGTTGATATTTACTTTGTCTTGCTCCTTTTTATGCATATTAAGAAAAAAACCAACAGTTGTAGTGCCGTGATGGGTTCGAATGAAATCAATTATTTGCTCCGGCAATTTATGTTTTTTGGCCAATTGAATTCCTTCAATAACATGATCTATTATGATGCGCGCACTTTCTTTTGGTTGCATTTCAATATGCGGACTCACATTGTTCCCCAAATTCTCGGTAAAATAACTTGGGTTGTTTATTTTTCCTACATCGTGGTACATAGCGCCAGCTCTTACCAATAGTGTATTTCCTCCAATAAAATAAATTGCTTCTTCGGCTAAATTAGCCACTTGTAACGAGTGCTGAAATGTTCCGGGAATTTGTTGCGACAGATCCCTTAACAAAGGTTGATTAAGATCGCATAACTCCAATAATTTAAAATCAGATATAAAACCAAACAAACGTTCGATGATAAATATCAAAGGCGTGGCCAACAAAACCAAACTTCCACTGATCAAATATGGAAGATACGCACTAAATTTAGTAGTGAGTTCCTTGGTGCCAAAACCTAAATGGTAGAATACAAAAATCACGAAGTAAAAAACAATTGCAATAATGGCTGCATTCAATATCTGCTGTCGTTTACGCATTTCCGACACTGAAAATAAAATACCAATTCCGGTAACAAGTTGCATGAGGATGAATTCCATAACATCGGCCATAAAAAAACTGCAACACAATATCGATATCAGATGCGAGAACAAGGCGGTACGACTATCAAAAAATGCCCGAACAATGATGGGCGTTAAAATAAAAGGTAAGGCAGACAGCATTAAGCCGTACTTATAAAAAAGATAATTAGCAAAAAACGCTATTAATAAACATAAATACAGAAATGCGATCTGCAAATTTTGTCCGAAAATACTTTTCCTAAAAAAGAAAAGATACATTAGCAATGTAATTGTAAGTACAAACATCAATCCCCATCGTCCAATGAATGTAAAAAATGAGATTTCCTCATCCGATTTCTTTGATCTAAAAAAATCAGCTATCAATTCGCGCTTGTCCATGGTTAATTGCTCACCCTGCTCTACCAATCTATCTCCTTTAGAGTAGGCCGCTTTATAAATTGAAACGGCTTCTGACAGCGAGTTTTTGTAAGCCTCCGTTCGTTGTGGTTCAAAATAAACAGTAATAGCCAAAATATCATTTAAATTTATTGTAGAAGGTATACTTATCTCGTTTTCTTTAGCCAACCTTATTAGTATTTCCGAAGCATTATGTATTGTATACAAGTCATCGTACGAAACAAATTTACCAATGCCATTCTCTTGGAGAAGTATCGTTTTACCAACCGCTACTTTGTTTGCTTGCACCACACCAATTTTATAAATGGAATCAAACAACGATGCTAATTGCGCATATAATTTCGAATCGGTGTTTAAAAGCTCTTGCAATTTTCCATCCTTCTCATTTGCGTTAACATTAAACACAAGCGCTGCATTCTTACTTGCTTTATCTTGATCTTCTTTTATTTGATCATTCGTTTTTTTGATGAACAGATCTTCATCTAAAACAAGATCCTTGTATGGCCATACGGCATCAAACTCATCTACATTATGAAAATTAACTTTATACCCAGGAAGAAGAATGGCGAAAATAAAAGAAACCACCACCACCAAAAGTAGTTTCAAGATCAAATTGTGTTTTGACCGTATCTTACTCAGCAAACTCATTGCATGCAAGGTAGCGAAAGACCTAGCTCATGCTTTGAAGTAGAAAATATGTTTTAAACAAAGGATTCTTAAAAATAGAGACCGAAAACCGCTGGTATCTTATGAATTTCGGGAGGAGCGATGCTTTTCCACTCAGAAACCGACTTAGTGATTACTTGTTGTGTTGCATCTGTTAAATTGATACCTAAACATAATTGAGTAGAAGGATTTAAACTCGTTAAAAGATCGGTAAACAACTGCGTATTGCGGTATGGTGTTTCAATAAAATACTGCGCTTGTTTGTATTTTACAGCTAGAGATTCTAATTCTTTAACACGTTTGTAACGCTTATCCTTTTCAATTGGCAAATAGCCATTGAAAGCAAAGTTCTGACCATTAAAACCACTCGCCATTATGGTAAGCACAATTGAACTTGGACCAACCCAAGGTAAAACCTTAATTTCTTTTTTGTGAGCCAACTTCACTACCTCAGCTCCGGGATCGGCAATGCCAGGACAACCAGCATCACTCATTAATCCAACATTTTGTCCCTTAAGTAATGGTTCCAATAATGATCCTACAGTATTACTTTCTGTGTGCTCATTTAACAAAGCGATCTCTGCATCCTGAATGTTAGGATATGCGCATAGTTTTAAAAAACGTCTAGCTGTTTTTGCATCCTCAGCGATAAAATACTTTATGGTTTTTATGAGATCAATATTGTGTTTTGGTAACACGATCTCAATTTCGGTTTCGCTTAAAGGGCTAGGGAGTAAATATAAAATACCTAAACTCATTCGTAGTCGTAATAATTTGAACGATTTGAAACTATTCTACTTCGGTAAATACCCGAGAATTCGTCCAATATCTCGTTCTCTATTTCCTTTTCTGTTAACGTTTCATTGTACAAATCATTCGAACGCAATACAACAACATCGGTGTTTAATTTATTATCCGCTAAAGTAGGAACAAAAGCCACTGACCATTTATTCAGTCCTACTTTATTCTTTGGTGTTTTAAAAATATAAACTACGCCCTTCTCATATTTGTTATTCGCCTTTATTTCTTTATGAAAGATCAAACTATCTTTTTGCTTATCTGTATCGTAGGCCGAATACGTGTTTACTAATCCATAGGATTTTAAAACCGATTCTACCAGCTGCAATTGAGTTGCATATTCCTTAGGAAATACTGAAGTTAAATTATCACGTTCTAATTCGCTGTAAAAATACGCGCGTGTATTTGGATTTTTTGCGTAGTAATTTGCAAGTGTATCATTTACGGTGATATTGTTTTTTTTGAGCAATACAAACATTGGCATCATTATCTGATCGTTCTTTATCTTGGCCACCTTATCAATAAATTGTTTTGCTTTGTCGTCAGTTTTATAATACGCTATTAAAATATGTGCGAAGTTCACTAATAATGGCTGACTATTCATATTCAACACATCTTTATACTTAGTGTTTTTTACAATAGAGTTCGTAGTTAAGGTCTCTAAATTCTCTTTTACCTTACTTATCATTTCTTCTAAGTTTGGGTTACTACCGCTATACGAATTCATTTTACTTTTTCCTTGCGAGGTGGCGTTGTAACGTTTTAATTCCGCGTTAGCATCCTGTAAAATATCTGTTTTATTCAAGCCAATTTGTTGTGCTGTTACTATTTTCTTTTTTATAAGTAAGCTCAACAATTTATAAACCGGAGTATGATATTCAGCGTTTCGTGTGATCGCCAAAACCGAAGGATACAAGTTACCGCATAGCTCCAAAGAATCTTGCATTACTTTGAAAACATTTCCTACCACACTTTCATCACCAACTAAAGGAGTTTCTTTAATTAAAAGCTCGCCAACAGTTTTAAATGTGTTTCTATTCTTGTAATAAGCTAAGCCTTTTAATAAACATATTTGTAAATAAGCGCTGTCAGTACATTGAGTATAAAGTTTTGAGAACGCTGGGATTATTTTTTCACTTTCAAAAACCCCACCACTTACAAATAATTGCGCTTTTGCTTCGGTACTTAGTTTATTGAGCTTATCGCTTTGGATAAACTGAAGATAATCTTCCAAATACTGCTTTTCTAAACTAACAGAATTACTTAAAGAGAATATTGCCTTGCGCTGAACTGCTGTATCTGAGCTTACAAGATCATTCAATAATTCTCTGAACTTGTTCTTAAAAAGATCTTTGCCAATGATCGTATCCTTTAACTTAAAGGAATTATAAAACTCAGCCGCCCAACCTTTTAAACCATATACTGTATCACAAGGAACTTTTAACTGATAAACAGTTCCTCCTTTTACAAACACTTTAGCTTTGATAGCTCTTATAGTAGCAGTATCCTTCATGTAAAACTCGTAAGTTAAAACACCATTCTCCTCCTTTTGAGAAATGGTTCTTATATTCATCGTTAATACTTCACCCAAATTCTTTCTCACCTTCTCAATCCATTCTTTTTTTTCGCGATAATCGTAATCATTATATTTCTCATAAAAGATCTCTACGTATTCATGACTCGATGGTGAATAATAGTTCTTTGTTTGCGACACATAATCAAAATCACCTGCCTTGTTCTTTTTGGTGCTTAACGAATCCTTGATATGTGTATAGGCTTTTGCAAATTGCTCATTGAATCTACTACTCGGTGTGTTTGATGTTTCATCTTTTGTAGTGAAGTGAAGATCATGGTCCTTAATTTCCTTTATCTCACTTAAGTAATTGAACTCCGTTAATTCAAATGATTTAAAAAAACCGCTGTTCAGATTTACGGTTCCATTATTTATGCTATAAGCCAAATAATAATGAACTCCCTTAATGAATATCTTGCCGCAGAATTTTTTACCGTTTGTATTGCTTGCAGTTAAATACATGCAAGGAAAACCCTGCTCTTCTTTCAATTCAGTTTTTATGTCTTTAGTAAATTTAAAATTCTGAAGTGCATATGTCGCCAATCGGTTCAATTCAAAAGTATCCTCTTCTAAATAATAAAAATCATTGTATATGGCGTGCTTTACGCCAAAGAAATTCCCTTCCTTTTTATCATAAGCGCTCAGATCCTCTACCAAACCTGCCACACCCACATAGTCGTTTCTACTATAACTGTGTTCGCTAGGGATTTTTACTTTAAAACCTTTAGTTGGCGGTTGATACAAAATAACACTTGCAAATTTAGGTTCGAATTTTATTGAGTTAAAGAATTGCTTCCCCGCTGATGAATTCACAAAATCCCCTTTGCCTCCTAATTTGAACAATATGATCTCAAGATCTGTAATAAAAATATGATAACGCTGAAGATCGCCTCTTCGTGTTTTATTGATGATATCAAAACCCTTTATACCATTATTCTCAATGTCTTTTTTGCTAATGATCTTTCCCGGAATATTCTCAAAAAATAAACTATCGAGCATGTTAGTCATTTTTGCCGTTGTATAATTATTTAATGTAGAGTTAGTTTTTAAACGTGCTACGTTATAAAAATTACCATTCACCATATCTGCATTGATATAATACTTGATATTATCATAATTCATGATAGAGGTAAGTTTACCAGGAACCTGAATAGAATAAAGAGAATCGGCTGCGTAATTTTTTTCGAACGTTACCGGCTTTAATATTTGATCGATCACCTCTTGCTCTTTAATTGCTTTTTTTGTTTGATGAGGCGTTACGGGTTCTACTTTGTAATTAAGTTTGCGAAGCATTTCAATTACACCTTTTTCCCCAGGTAAATGAGCTGCGCCTACACCGCTAAACAATGCGCTGCCCGACTTCAAAATTGAATCAATTCGCTGAACAAAAAATACGTTGCGGTTATGCAACAAATACTGCTGCATGTTTTTTGTTTCTAGTAATTTCGTTAAACTATCTACTGCATCTAAATTTCCTTGCCTATAGGCGTCTTCCATTTTTTCGCCATTGCCATATCCTCCATAATCGTCGCCTTTTTTGTCATCCGGATAAAATTCAGCATCCGGAATTGAAGCTAGTTTCGATTGGATCTCTGCTTTTACAAAATCCTCCAGGCTAACGATCTTTTTATTGAGTTTAGCAGCGGCCTGAAAAATAAAAAGATCGATGTACGTATTCTCTTCAAAATTTTCTTGACTGCTACTTTGCCTGTATAATAATCCATTTATTATTTCAGGATCAAAACTCAAAAGCGATTTATAAACTTGCTTATCAGGAAAGCGCATTCCAAAAACATTCTTATAAAAATTTCCTCCATACGGGTTGTATAATGAAACGCCACTTGCTTTGCTTAATTCCCCGGTAAGCTCCATGTTTACTAACCATTCAGCAGGATTTGTTTCCAATCCAACCACATCTACACTTTTTATAGCGTCAAAAAACTGATCAGATAAATGATAGGCCACGCGATTACTCACATGCATCGTGCCATACAGATAACTGTCTTTTTTTAAACCGTTACCCGAAATGCGCCACAATAAAGTAGGATACTTTAAATTAGTTTGTGCACTTAAAAACGTTGAGAGAAAAAATGCTATGAGAAGGGTTAAACGGAACATGATTTAATCTTTAAACTTAATTAAAATTATTGGTATTTGGAAATACAAAGATATACTGTATTAGAACGGTTTTGGTTACTAAATAGTATAGATTTTTGATTTTTTGGGACCTAACACTCATTTAACTGCAAAGAGCGTGTTTCTATTTCTGGCCCTTAATTGAAAACCTTCCCTGGATTTAAAATTTCGTTTGGATCGAACACCTTTTTGATATTGCGCATTAATTGCAATTGATGTTCAGGAAAAATGATGGGCATGTATTTTTGCTGCACCATTCCTATGCCATGTTCGCCGCTAATTGTGCCTCCCAATTTTTTACACAGCTCAAATATTTCGGTAATTCCTTTTGGAAGATCATCTTCCCAAACCTTATCACTCAACTCTCCCTTAATAATATTCACGTGTAAGTTTCCATCGCCGGCATGGCCGTAGCAAACACTTTTAAAACCATATTTAGTGCCAATTTCTTTTACACCTTTTAATAAAGCCGGCAACTCTGCTCTTGGCACAACTGTATCTTCTTCCTTATAAACCGAATTACTTTTTACGGCCTCACCCACTTTTCGTCGTATTTTCCATAGCGCATTTTTTTGTTCAGCTCCTTCAGCAAATAATACCTCATCGCTTCCATGAAGCTGCATTATTTCCGAGATCTTCTCGCAATCGCCCATTAATACATCCAAGTTATTTCCATCAACTTCTATCAATAATAACGCCTGCCACTCGGGTTTAATTTCAAAATTCAATTCACCGCTATACTTTGCGCTCCATTCAATTGCATCTCGTTCCATAAATTCCATGGCGCTTGGAATAATTCCTTCACGAAACACGGCGCCAACGGCTTCACAAGCGTTTTCGGCAGAGGTAAACGGAACAAGCATCAAGAGATCTTGTTTAGGTAAGGGAATTAATTTGAAAACGATTTTTGTTACAATTCCCAAAGTTCCTTCGCTTCCCACCATTAAGTGCGTGAGATTATATCCTGTAGAATATTTCAATGTATTTGCACCTGTCCAAATAACATCACCATTGGCTAACACAACTTCTAAATTCAAAACATAATCGCGCGTTGTTCCGTACTTCACCGCTTTTGGTCCGCCGCTACTATGCGCAATATTACCCCCCAAACTACAACTTCCCCAACTTGCCGGATCGGGAGGATAAAACAATCCTAATGCCTTTACTTCTTCCTGAAATATATAATTGATCACTCCAGGCTCAACCGTTGCTTGCATATTACGCGCATCAATATTCAAGATCTTGTTGAATTTTTCCATACTCAAAACCACCCCACCTTTAACGGGTAAAGCACCACCGCTTAAACCGGTGCCAGCGCCTCTTGTGGTTAATGGAATTCTATTATCATTGCACAGTTTTGCGATCTGCGATATTTGCTCAACCGTTTGTGGGCAAACAGCAGCTTCAGGAAGATATACGAGGTCCTCGGTTTCGTCGGAAGCATATTTCTCCAATTTCTCACCGTTCGTGAATATATGGGCTTCGCCAACAATGTTTTTTAGCGCATTGATAGTTATTGACGTGAGCTTGTTATAATTTGAAGGCATTTCGGTATAAAAATCGATTCTAAATTACTAATATTGTCTGTTCAATTTTAAAGGTAAAACTCTTATTTTTAACCGTGTTTATCAACATCCATACACATTCCCAAATTTTTGACGCACATCTTGAATTGGTGAATTTATTTCTTGAAAGGAACGACCGCGTAAAATACTATTCATATGGCTTGCACCCATGGCATATTGATGGAAATTACAAGGATGATCTTGAGCACCTTGGCGAGATAGCTCATGAAAAAGGATGTTTAGCTATTGGTGAATGTGGCTTGGATAAAGTAAGCAAAGTTGATTTTGAATTACAGGAAAAAGTATTTGTTGAGCACATTAAAATTGCCAACAAATTAAAAAAACCACTTATCATTCACTGTGTAAAAGCATTTAACGAACTTATTAATTGTTTGAATCATAACAATAATCAGGTGCCTGTGATCATTCACGGATTTAATAATAATGATAACATTGCTAGATTGCTAAACGCAGAGGGTTACTATTTTTCATTCGGAAAAGATTTGCTAGGATTTGAAAGCAACGCTGCTAAGGCTATTAAAACAATTGGGAGAAAACGCTTTTTTTTAGAGACTGATGATAAAGATCTTTCTATAAAATACGTGTATTTAAAAGCCGGAGAATTACTAGGTGTAAACGGTGAGATTGTACAGTTACAAATAGAAGAGAATTTTAAAACCGTATTTAATTTTACGCCGAAAATGGCCAATCAAAAATAAAGTGATGGATACAGCATGGATGGAACGCACCAAATTATTGGTGAAGGATAAAGGGATTGAGAAATTAATGAGTGCTCACGTATTGATAGTTGGATTAGGTGGCGTTGGCGGTTATGCCGCGGAAGCCATTTGCAGAGCGGGCGTTGGAACCATGACCATTATTGATGGAGATACAGTTGATCCTACGAACAGAAATAGACAAATACAAGCCTTATCAACCACTCACGGGCAAAGCAAAGCTGACCTTATGTATGAACGTTTAATAGCCATTAACCCGGATTGCAAAATAAATGTGGTCAATAAATTTCAAACTCCTGATGACATGAAGGAGTTTTTGCAACAAAAATTTACTTACATCATCGATGCCATTGATAGCATATCACCTAAATTATATTTGATCTCAAGCGCCTATTGGAATAATAATAAAATTATTTCGAGCATGGGTGCCGGCGGAAAAATGGATCCTTTAAAATTGCAGATAGCAGATATTAAGGATACAAATATTTGTCCTTTGGCCCAGTATATACGCAAACGTTTACGTTACATGAACATATACAAAGGCGTAAAATGCGTTTACAGCACCGAGCTTCCTGCCAAATTCTCGATCATGCATACCGATGGAAGCAAATTTAAAAAATCGGCTTACGGAACAATTTCTTATTTACCGGCCGTTTTTGGGCTAACCTGTGCCTCGGTAGTAATTCGCGACATTACGGGCTGGAAAGAGGTAAAAGGTGCAGAGAAGAAGGTGAAAAAGAAATAGTTGCGTTCAAAAAGCCCCCCAATATCTCTCGCTTTTTAGCCTTGAAAGCCAATGAATACATCAAAATACCTTAATATTTTGGCTCTCTTGAAAATTAACTGTAATTTCGTGTCAAATAAATTAAGTATGCAAACAGGCACTGTAAAATTTTTCAATAACGCCAAAGGTTTTGGTTTTATTAAGGCCGATTCTGGGGCAGAGGTATTCGTTCACGCTAATGATCTTACTGACAAGATTACTGAAGGCGACAAAGTTGAGTTCGAAGTAAAAGACGGTCAAAAAGGCCCTAGCGCGGTTAACGTACGCAAGGTTTAATTTTCCTACTCTTAAAAAACTATCCGTTTTAAAGTCAATTTTAATCGGTACCGTTAAAGATCAAACACTCTTTTTCATGGCTTTGCTATGGACTGATTAATAAGGTTATAACAGCTTATTTCCACAATTTTGTTGTTCCATATCCTGAGTTTTTCACTCCACTAAATGCCAGCCACTATCGCCTTTTATATATTGGCACATCACGCTTTTTAAGGAATCGTTAACTTGTGTATAGTTGATCTTTACCAGCATGCACGAAAGAATGGAACCGTCTTGGCATTCTTCGGAAACTACTTCTACCACTTTGCAGTCTTGACACGTTTTAAGGAAATCCGTTTTGGCTACTTCATTGTCAAAACCACTACAACTTGCAAAAAAACAAGCTAAGGGAAAAATAAATATAGATTGCTTTATCATTGTATATCAAATGTACTAAAAACAAAAAAGCCTTCCTAATTGGAAGGCTTTTGGTCTATATCTTTCACCCTTCCAAAAAGTCACGGTAAAATAGTGAGAATTACTTAATTTTAAATGCAGCTTTTACTTTAGCAACATAATCTAATTTCTCCCAAGTAAACAATTCAACTTTCATTGTTTTTGTTTTACCATCAGGGGATTTAAATGTTTTAGTTACTGTTTCGTTCTTGCGACCCATGTGTCCGTAAGCAGCAGTTTCGCTATAGATTGGTGTACGTAATTTAAAACGTTGCTCAATAAAGTATGGACGCATATCAAATACGCTTTCTACTATTTTGGCAATTTGTCCATCAGTCATTTTTACATTTGCCGTATCATAGGTATCAACAAAAATTCCCATTGGTTTTGCAACACCAATAGCGTAAGAAACTTGAACCAATACTTCAGAACAAACTCCTGCGGCTACTAAATTTTTTGCAATGTGTCTAGTTGCATATGCAGCAGAGCGGTCAACTTTACTTGGATCTTTACCCGAGAAAGCGCCACCACCGTGAGCACCTTTTCCGCCATAAGTATCTACAATAATTTTACGGCCGGTTAAACCTGTATCGCCATGCGGACCGCCAATAACAAACTTACCTGTTGGGTTAATATGGTAACTAATTTTATCGTTGAATAAACTAGCGTACTTAGGATATTTCTTTTTTACGCGTGGGATCAAAATATCAATAATGTCTTTTTTGATCTTAGCCAACATTTTTGGTTCGCTGTCAAAATCATCATGTTGTGTTGAAACAACAATAGCGTCAATACGAACCGGCTTGTTATCATCATTGTACTCTAAAGTAACTTGTGATTTTGCATCGGGACGTAAATACTTAATTTCTTTATTCTCTCTACGTAATGCCGCTAGTTCTAACAAAATACCATGTGCAAGATCTAAAGCCAAAGGCATATAGTTAGCGGTTTCGTTAGTTGCATAACCAAACATCATACCTTGGTCGCCTGCACCTTGTTCTTCTTTTTTCTTGCGATCAACACCTTGATTAATATCAGCAGATTGTTCGTGAATTGCAGATAAGATACCACATGAGTTTGCTTCGAACATATACTCTGATTTCGTATATCCAATTTTACGAATTACTTCGCGCGCAATTTCCTGAACATCTAAATATGCTTTTGATTTTACTTCGCCAGCCAATACTACTTGACCTGTAGTTACTAGAGTTTCGCAAGCCACTTTACTTTGTGGATCGAACGCTAAAAAATTATCGATCAAAGCATCCGAAATTTGATCGGCAACTTTATCTGGATGTCCTTCCGACACCGACTCTGAGGTAAATAGATAACCCATACTGATTTTTTTAAATTTTAGAATTTCAAATGTAAACTAATATAAGACCAATAACAAAAATTTTATTTTATCTCGTTAATAGAGAATTCGTACCCTTCCATTATTTGGTTGCAGAGTAGTTTTTTACATGCTTCATCTACCTTACTATTTGCCGCGTCTTTTGAAGCCGCTTCAATTTCTAAAGTAATATGTTTACCAATACGAACGTTCTCAATTTCAGGAAGTCCTAAATTTTTCATAGAACCTGTAACCGCCTTTCCTTGTGGATCCAACAATGCTTTAAGAGGCATTACGTCGATGTTTGCTATAAATTTTGCCATGTTTTCTTTTAATAGAAGCGCTAAATTAACAAGTTAAATGCAATATAAAAACCTGCTTTTGAGGGTTGTTTATAATTAGGGGAATTGGTTGATATCTCCCACATATAACACTTATGTAACCAGATCTTTAATTCGGCGTGGGAATCCAAGTTGCATGCGAAATATTCGAGAAAAAATTAAGCAGCTTTAGGCTTAAAAAAGAGGTTGTTTATCATCGATAATAGCACGTATAGAACGATGGCTATACCTAATCCAAGGAACTGGAAAATAACAAGGCCAAGCAAACTCAGAATAAGGAAAACATAACGGATCCCGTTTCCTTTCCATCCAAATTGCTTGAATTTTAATGAGAACAGAGGTAATTCTGCTACCATTAAAATCGACATTAAAATGGAAATAAAGATCAAAGCATAAGGATGAATTAAGAAGTGAATTACCTCACAATGCTTCAGATCAAAATGTGTATCCCAATTTACAATTAGGGGAATAGAACAAATTAAAATAGCATTAGCAGGCGTAGGAACTCCAATGAAAGAATCTGTTTGGCGCGTATCGTTGTTGAATTTAGCTAAGCGAATAGCAGAGAAGATTGGAATGAGAATTGGAATATAAGTGAGCCATTGATTTTGAACAATAAGATCATAATCTCGGTGGTTCACCAAATAGCCAATCTGTAGCATTTTATGCATCACAAAACCCGGAACCGCCCCAAAAGTCACCATATCTGCAAGGCTATCAAGGTCTTTTCCTATAAGCGAACTTACCTTAAGTGCCCTTGCGGCAAAACCATCTAAAAAATCAAAAATAGCCGCTAAGCCAACTAAATACGCAGCCAATACTAGGTTACCCTCAAATGTTTGAATAATAGCAATGCAACCACATAAGAGGTTGCAACACGTGATGGCATTTGGAATGTGTTTTTTGATACTCATACTTTATAATTTATACGCTAAACAAAGATATGAGTTGCATTTCAATTTAGGAATTTAACTGCTCCGAAAGCTCTTCCCATTTAGTTAATTCGGCTTCCAATTGAAGTTTCAACTTTGAATAATTGGTAAAAAACACTTGGTCGTTCATGAGCTTCTCATAATTATCCTGGTCAGACAACTTTTCATCGGCTTGTTTTATCTCCAGCTCCAATTTTTCAATGGTCTCTTCTATTTTTTTGAGCTTATTGAGTAATTGTTTCTTTTCGGCGTCGTTGGAAGAAGTGTCAGGTTTCTTTTGAACGGGTTCTTGTTTTGGAACTTCCGCTTTAGGTTTTTTATCAAGATCCAACTCATTTAAACGCTCTACTTTACGCAATTGCATAAATTCCTCAATATCGCATAAATGCTCACGCACTTTTCCATCGCGAAATTCAAACAAACGATCACAAATTCCTTTCATAAAATCACGATCGTGACTTACCATGATCACTGTTCCTTCATAATCTTTAAGCGCAGTTTTTAAAACATCCTTACTTCTAATATCCAAGTGATTGGTAGGCTCATCCATTAACAACAAATTGTAAGGCTCCAACAATAATTTACATAAAGCCAAACGGCCACGCTCACCACCACTTAATACCTGCACTTTTTTATCAATATCTTCTCCACCAAATAAAAACGAACCTAATAATCCTCGTACTTGTTTACGTACGTCGCCAACAGCTAATTCATCTATGGTTTCAAAAACAGTTTTCTTTGGATCTAATTTTTCTTCCTGATCTTGCTCAAAATATCCTACCAAAACACTATGCCCCAACTGCACCACCCCATCATGATCTACTTTTTTAGCGATCATTTTCATCATAGTACTTTTTCCTTCACCGTTACGTCCTACTAATCCAATTTTTTCGCCTTTTGTAATAATAAATCGTGCATCAGAAAAAATCTGTTTGTCCCCGTACGTTTTTCCGGCATCTTCAACCGTTAAAACAATTTTACCGCTGTGAGCAGGTTGAGGAAAACGAAAGCGCATCACCGAAGTATCTAAATCATCAACTTCCACGCGTTCCATACGATCTAATTTTTTGATCAAGGATTGTGCAAACGACGCTTTACTTGCTTTTGCTCTGTACTTATCTATCAATACCTCTGTTTGATTAATTATCTTTTGTTGATTTTTGGCAGCGTTCTCTTGTTGTTCTATTCGTTCCTGACGTAACACTAAATAACGCGAGTAATTTGTTTTGTAATCGTAGGTTTTACCATTTACAATTTCAATTGTGCGATCGGTAACATTATCCAAAAAAGTTTTGTCGTGGCTAATTAACATTACCGAACCGGCATACGTTTCCATAAATTCTTCCAACCAAATAATGGCTTCAATATCCAAGTGATTGGTAGGTTCATCCAACAATAAAATATGTGGTTTTTGTAAAAGTAATTTTGCTAACTCGATACGCATGCGCCATCCACCACTAAATTCGTCAGTTTGGCGATCAAAATCCTTGCGTTCAAATCCTAATCCTTTTAATATTTTTTCGATTTCCTCATTTTTGTTTCCGGCACCGATCATATCCAAACGAGTATAAATATCTGTTTGATCTTCAATTAAACGCATGTAGTCATTACTTTCATAATCAGATCGCGTTTCTAATTGATGATTAATGCTTTCTAATTTCTTTTCTAATACAAGGATCTCAGCAAAAGCTGATTCTGTTTCCTCAAACACTGTTCTTCCATGCTGATGAATCATATCCTGGGGTAAGTAACCGATTTTGAGATCCTTTGGCATAGCAATCTCACCCTTAGAAGGATTTTGCTCGCCCGACAATAATTTAAGCATGGTACTTTTTCCAGCACCATTTTTTCCTGCTAAACCAATTCTATCTTTTGAATTAATTAAAAAAGAAACATTGTCGAACAAATTATAGCCGCCAAACGAAACTGTTACTGAATTTACCGAGATCATAAGGCCGCAAAAGTACGAAATTAACTCTAAACTTTAAAATGTTTGGCGAGTTAAAGGTGCTATGCTAAGGGAAGAGAATTCAGCACGTAAAAGCTTGTAAAGGCCCGCTATACCAATCATTGCGGCATTATCGGTACAATATTCAAATTTGGGAATATAAGTTTCAATTCCGTGGTTTTCCATGGTTTTTACCTGCTTTCGCAAATCGGAATTTGCCGAAACGCCACCCGAAATGGCAAAATGCTTTATGCCGGTTTCCTCTAAAACCAATTTACTTTTTTTAAGGAGTAATTGCACTAGATGGGATTGATAGGAAGCGCAAATATCATTTAAATTCTTTGTTACAAAATCTATATCCTTTTCTGTTTCCTTTTGGATAAAATATAGAAAAGAGGTTTTGATGCCACTAAAACTAAAGTCATAAGCGGGCATTTTTGAATCGGAGAATTTAAAACGATGCGGATTTCCTGTTTGCGCATACGAATCTATTAATGGTCCGCCCGGATAAGGCAAACCCATTATTTTTGCAGCTTTATCAAACGCTTCTCCAACGGCATCATCAATAGTTTGACCCAGTAATTCGAATTTTAAATGATCGGTTACTTTTACTAATTGTGTATGTCCGCCACTCACCGTTAAACACACAAATGGAAACGGAGGAACTTTTTGCTCGGCATCCACAATAAAATGTGCCAATACATGCGCTTGCATGTGATCAACTTCGATAAGAGGGATGTTAAGTGATAGTGAAAGCGATTTTGCAAAACTCAAACCCACTAATAAACTTCCCATTAAGCCCGGGCCGCGTGTTACTGCAATTGCATTTACTTGTGATAAGGCGATATTAGCTTTTTTTAGCGCTTCATGAACAACAGGCACAATGTTCTTTTGGTGATCGCGGCTGGCCAACTCGGGTACAACACCACCATATTGCTGATGAATAGATTGATTGGCGGTAAAATTACTTAAAACACTACTGCCTTTTAGTACTGCGCAAGACGTATCATCACAACTACTTTCTATTGCTAATATGATACTGTTACTATTTTGCATTTTTTCGGTTTTCAGGGTGCTAATTTTGTGTAATTTAGTGAAGTCATCTCTAAAATAAGTTTTGTGTATTTTTCGAGTATTGACCGGTGAGGCGAGGCGTTTTTTGAAGCGCATACCCTATGAGTCTGTGCAAGAAAAACAACGAAGCATCATCGGTTAAGACGAAGAAAAAGAACATAAGGTATTATTGAGTTGACTTCAAGGTGCTACCAATGCGTAAAGTTACAAGAATAATACTAAAAAGCCTTATGTGGCTCACAATAGTTGTGGTAGTGCTGGTTACTGCCCTTTTCTTCTTGGTGCAAAGTCCATCTTTTCAAACTTGGTTAGCACAAAAAGCATCGCATTATTTGGAAGAGGAATTAAAAACGGTTGTAAAAATTGATGCCGTTGAACTTCATTTTTTTAAAACTGCCGAATTGAAAGGCGTTTTTATGGAGGACCTTCATAAAGACACGCTGATCAGTGGTGGAAGAATATTTGTTGAGCTTAGTTCATTCAACTTTTCTGGCCAAAAAATAAATATCAAGAACATAACGCTGTCGAACACCACGGCAAAATTATCAATTCCAAAAAATGATAGCGTGATGAACTTTCAGTTTGTTATAAATTATTTTGATTCAGGCAAAAAAGAAAAAGACACAAGCTCTGCTCCATGGAATGTGCGGTTCAATGATCTAACGTTCGATAATGTGAATTTTATGTTCAAGAACAATAATAAAGACACGAAGATCACAGAAGCTATTAATTTTAATAATTTACGAGCGAACAATATTTCAGGAAAATTTTCGCAGATACAGTTTCAAAAAGACACCATACTTGTTGCTCTATCTAATTTGCGCTTTACCGAGCAAAGCGGATTTGTACTCACCAATCTCTCGAGCAATTTAAAAATAAGCGAAAAAGGCGTTTATATTGAACACTTGGATATTGTAACACCCGGAACAGTGATAAGAGGTTATGTACGATTTAAACATGATAATTGGGATGCTTACAGCGATTTTTTAAATAAAGTTGATATGGATGTACTTTTGAAGCCGAAATCGAAAGTGCATTTAAAAGATGTGGCATCATTTACTGAAGAATTAGCAGGACTAAATGATACGGTTAAACTTTCGGGTAAGGTAAAAGGAACTGTTGCCGACCTGAGCTTGATGGATTTTAAATTAAAACTCAAAACAAGTACCGAATTTATTGGCGACCTTACAATTGTAGGTTTACCGGATTTTAATAACAGCTACTTGCATTTCGATACGAAGAAATTATCCTCTTCATACGCCGACCTTGTGCAAATACCTAATTATCCATTTAAGGAAAATAACCTGCCAGGCAGCAAGTCAGGAAAACTAGAGATACCGATACAACTTAAAAGTTTAGGTGTTATCAATTACAATGGTAAGTTTGATGGATTGATAAATGACTTTAACGTTTATGGAAATATTCGCACAGCGTTAGGATCCATTATTGCCGATGTTGGAATTAAAACTGGAACAAAACCAGATGACTTAGCCTATCATGGAAAAATAAAAACAATTAACTTTAATATTGGCTCACTAGTAGGAGTTAAAGGACTTTATAATTTAAATTCAGACCTTAAGCTAAAAGGAAGTGGTGTTACTCTTGCCAAAATAAACTCTTCCATGCAAGGCTCCATAAAAACATTGAACTTTAACGGTTATGAATACAATAACATTAAGGTGGATGGAACTTTCACTAACAAAAGTTTTAATGGTGTATTAGTGAGTACCGATCCAAACGCCGATTTCGATTTCAATGGAAATATTCGCTTTACCAATAAAGTTCCTGAAATGGATTTTATTTCAACAGTAAATAAATTAAACCTAAAGAAGCTTAATTTCAGCAAAACTCCTGCAGAATTTTCCACCCAGATATTGATCAACCTCAAAGGTGACGGTTTAAATAATTTAAGCGGAGATATCAACTTCGACAATACTCTTTTTAAAGACAGCTTAAAAACCTATAAGATCAGTACTTTTGATTTATTATTAAAACAAGAGACCATTGACAAGAGTATAAAACTTACTTCCAACTATTTCAATGTAGATGTAGATGGTAGATTTAATCTCACCGACCTGCCAATGGCCTTTAAACAAACACTTCACGATTATTACCCAACTTTTGTACAGGCTAACAAAGGCAAAGTGATATACAAAGACGCCTTTAAATATAAAATTACTGTAAAGAAGTTTGATGTGATCAAAGAATTATTTGTGCCCAGTCTTATGATAAGTCCCGGAACTCAAATTGCAGGCGATTTTGATGCAGGTAATAACCTTATTAATTTTAATTTGAAATCAAGTTTAATTGAAGCTGCGGGAATAAAATTCAAGGACAATGCTATTGAATCTTATTCAAAGAACAAAAAGATCAACCTTGTATTTAAAGGTGCTTATATTCAATTAGCAGATAGTTTACGTTTGAATAATTACTTCATGTATTTTGTATCAAAAGATCTTGACACAAAATATAATTTAGAGTGGAATGACAAAAAAACACCCAATAACTCAGGTAAATTTAACGGCACAGTTTCTTTTGCAGATAACAAAGCGCTATTTAAGTACAACGAATTAAGCGTGAAGGTTAGAGATAGCACATGGAAACTTACCACAAGCAATCCAACTTTAATTGATAGTGCTGGAAATATCACTATCAATCCCCTTAAATTTGAAAATATCGACCAAAGTATTTATATCAGCGGAACCCTTTCTGAAAAAAACACCGACTCGCTTAATTTTATCACAACTCATTTGCTGCTTGATCAATTCAATCCATTTCTCGAGAATTACAAACTAAAGCTAAATGGAGAATTGAATGGCCGTATAAAACTACAAAACACTGATAAGCATATTACGCTTAACAGTATGCTTGACTTTACTAAATTCAAATTCAATGACAATTTAATTGGAGAGCTTCATTTAAAAAGTGATTATATAACTCAAGAACAGCGTTTGCAGCTAGATGGCTACACTTCACTTGGTTTAACCAATGAATTTGGCGGTATGGTAAAAAACCTTTCCTTTAAAGGGAATTATTACCTCGTTAAAAAAGAAGAATCTATTGACATTGATTTCAAAGCTAGTCCGCTTAATTTAAAACTTATTAACCCGTTAATGGAAGGCATCTTAACTGTTAAACAAGGATTTGTAAACGGCGGAGGGAAAATTCACGGCACTGCAGACAAGATTCTTATTGAAGGAGAGCTCAACTTATTTAAGAGCGAGATAAAAATTGACTATACAAACGTAACTTATAAAATGAACGGAAAAATTGAGATCATGCCCGATCAGATCCGATTTAGCGATATCCTAATGGATCAAATTGATCCCAATGATCAAATGCGGAACATGAAACAAAAAACGGTGCCCCAAGGAACAATTAATGGTAACTTATTCCACAGCAATTTCAAAAAATTGCAACTCGACTACGATATCTCATTCAGGAATATGCTAGCACTAAATACTACGGAGCGTGAGAACAAGAATTTTTATGGTCGTGTTTATTGCACCGGAAATGTTGGATTGTACGGTTTCATGAATGACATACATATGGAGGTCAAAGCTACAACCAAAAAGAATTCTAAATTTATTTTGCCTTTGGATGGTCCAACTGAGATAGCCGAAAATGATTATATCAAATTTGTAAAAAAGGATACCTTAAAAGTTGAAGAGAAAAAAACGCTTACCGGATTTAACTTGGACTTAAATATTATTGCAACGCCCGATGCAACAACACAGATCATTTTTGATAAGATCTCAGGTGATGCAATCAACGTTTATGGAAACGGAGACATTACAATGAAAATAAATACACTAGGTAAATTTGAGATGTACGGTGATTATATCATTAGCGGTGGGGACTATAATTTTAGCTTACAAAATGTGATCAGTAAAAAATTTGATATTGATCCGGGAAGTAGCATTGTTTGGAGTGGCAATCCTTATAACGGCGATATTGATATTACAGCAAGCTATAGGCAACGCGCTTCTATTGCCCCTTTGATAAACGATGTTACAGGACAGCATAAATCGCGCACACCAGCGGCATGTAAATTGATAATGAAAAACACGTTAATGAAGCCTGATATTTCGTTCGAGCTGGAATTTCCATCAATTTCTGATAATGTGCGTTCTCAAATAAGCAGTGTTTTAGCTGATGAGGCCGAACTTAACAGGCAAGTATTTTCCTTCTTATTATTCAGAAGTTTTATTCCTCCAGTTATTTATGGTACCACAGGCGGTGGCGTAACGGCGGGTAATGCGGCGGCTTCAACCGGAAGTGAGTTGTTAAGCAGCAGAGTAAATGGTGTATTAGACGGGTTGGTTGGAAATTTTGATAAAGACCTACAGGTTGGTGTAAACTACAGACCAGGTAGTCAAAATAATTCAGATGAGGTTTTAATTAATGTGAATAGAAACTTTCTGGACGACAAACTTAGTGTTGATGGAAATTTTGGCGCAGGATCAAGTACAGGAACAAGTAAAAATATTATTGGAGATGTGAATGTGGAATATAAATTGAGTAAAGACGGCCGTTACAAATTAAAGGGCTTTAATAGAACTAATGACAACACACAATTAATGACCTCCGGAGGTCCTTACACACAAGGGCTTGGGTTCTTTTTTAGGGAAGAATTTAATACTTGGAATGATCTTTACGAGCGCTACTTACAAAAATTAAAGAGAAATAAAAAACCTAATGAGAAACCTTAGCTTTCTTTTCATAATTCTTATTCAACTTAATTCGTTTTCTCAAAACGCCGACCTACGTTTATTAAAAACATTTAACGCAGGCAGTATGCCCATGTGGGATAAAACCATGGAAGGTGTTTCTTTTTCTGTTTATCCTGCAATGCCATTAACTGTAGGTGGTATTTGGGCGTATGGCTATTTTAATAAAGATCAAGAAATGATGCGCAATGGCTACAAAGGTGCTATTGCCATTGGATTTGCAAATTGTTTGACCTACGGCATAAAATTAGCAGTAAAACGCGATCGTCCATTTGTAACTCATCCAAATGACATCACTCAAAAAACTCATGTGGGTCCCCTTTCGTTTCCAAGCGGACATACAACGGCAGCGTTTGCAACCGCAACCGCTTTAAGTTTAAGTACAAAAAAATGGCAGTTTGCTGTTCCGGCATATGCCTATGCAGGACTTGTTGGCTATTCGCGAATGCGATTAGGCGTTCATTATCCGAGTGATGTTTTGGGAGGAATGATCATTGGCATTGGAAGCGGTTTGCTTACCTGGCAAATTGATAGATGGATCAGAGGTTCAAAAACTCCTTGATATTTTTGTAGATGTATTGCAATTCTTCTTTAGTAATACAATACGGCGGTAAAATATAGACTACATTTCCCAATGGCCTTAATAAAATTCCCTTACTTAAGAAGTATGAATTTATTTTCTCAGAAACTGCATTTAAATAATGTGTTTCTTCATTTGTTTTTAATTCAATGGCCAAAATAGTTCCCGTTACCCTTACTTCTTTGCAAGCCTTATGAGTTTTTATCTCAGCTAAAAAAATCATGTGCTCTTTTTCAATCATTTGGATCTGCTCCAAAGTTTCCTTTTTCTCCATTAGATCCAAACTTGCCAATGCAGCAACGCAAGCTGTAGCGTTTGCTGTGTAGCTATGTCCGTGAAAAAAGGTTTTTGTTTTATCATCGCTTATATACGCATCATAGATCAATTGTGCGCAAGAGGTAACTCCCAAAGGCAAATAACCACCGGTTAATCCTTTTGATAAACACATGATATCAGGCTTGCTATTTAAATGATCGCTCGCAAAGAATTTTCCGGTTCTTCCAAAACCTGTCATTACTTCATCGGCAATGGTAATAATTTCATTTTGTTTACAAAACTCAATCAATTCCTCCAAAGCATCGCCCTCGTACATCATCATACCTGCAGCGCCTTGCACTAATGGTTCAAAAATAAAACCCGCCATGGAATGATTTTCCTTCCACGTTCCTATTACTTCCTTTATTTGTTCTAAATTTTCCTTTGTGGGAATTGGAATATGCGCCACATTAAATAATTGATTCTCGAACGCGTTAGTAAAAACATTTCGAGCACCAACACTCATTCCTCCAAATGTATCTCCATGATAGGCATTTTCTAAAGCGATGAACGTGTTTTTTGGTTCGCCTTTGTTGTGCCAATATTGCAATGTCATTTTTAAAGCCACTTCAACTGCTGTTGATCCATTATCAGAATAAAATATCTTTGATTGGTTACTTGGCAAATGTTGCAGCAAACGCTCGGCTAACTCAATAGCGGGTTGATGCGTGAAGTCAGCAAAAGGAATATGTTCGAATGAAAATAACTGTTCGCTTACTTTTTTTGAAATGTATGGATGCGAATGTCCGTGCAAATTAACCCACCAACTTGAAATAGCATCTATGATCTTGTTGCCTTTATCATCATATAAATAAAGGCCATCTGCTTTAGTGATCAGAATAGGGTCAGCAGCCGTTTTTAAATGTGTAAATGGGTGCCAAATATGTTTTTTATCCTTCTCTGCCCAACTCATATGAACAATTCTTTTTTTACGAAAGCGGCAAATTCCTTGATCTTGCTTTTATCAACAGCACCTTGCTCAGGAAATTTTGCTAAAACAGGAATATCTGAATATGTTACAATTGCTTGTTCAACTAAAGGGTCAAAATTTCCGTTCAATATCAAACCCTTTATTTTATACTTATTGCGTAGTAAATAATCTACCGACAAAAGAGAATGATTGATACATCCAACGTAATTTCTTACAACTAATATCACTTCGGCATCTAAATCTCTAGCGAGCTGGATAACATAATTGTTCTTAGCTAATGGAACCATAATACCACCTGCCCCTTCAATAATTAAGTGATTTGACGTTAATGGAAGTACAATGGTTTTTATGTCAATTGTTCTACTTTCAATAGCGGCTGCCAAATGTGGGGAAACAGGCGCTGCAAAAGAATAGGCTTCGGGATGTAACTTTGTTTTTGAATTAGAGATCAATTTGCCAACTTCACTCATATCACTTCCATCGGTATTACCGCTCTGAATAGGCTTCCAATAATCAGCCTGCAAAGCCTCTGCTAAAATTGCCGAAACAACAGTTTTACCAACATTGGTATCAATTCCAGTTATGAAATAACGTTTCATGTGTAAGTTTATTACCCTTTTAAGATCTTTACTAAAGTATCAATTTCTTTTATTGTATTGTAGGCATGTAAGCAAAAACGAATGCGTTCTCTACCTTCTTTTACGGTAGGGCTTTTTACAGCTTTGCTAAGAATATTTTTCTTTTTTAATTTATCTTCAATGGCCGTTGCATTTTCATTACTATTTAAAACCATGCACTGAATAGCGCTTCTACTTTTAATGAACGAAGGGATATCTTTTACTTTTTCGAGAAAGTGATCAATATTTTCTCGAAGAAGTAGTTGCTGCTTATTCTCTTTTAAAAGATCATACGCAATAGAAATATTTGCAATGGCATGATCGGGCAATGCCGTGGTATAAATAAATGATCTGGCAAAATTGATCAAATAATTTCTTAGTTCGTTGCTTCCTACAATGGCAGCGCCGTGGCAACCCATAGCTTTTCCATACGTATAAATTCTTGCGAAAAATTTATCTTCCATTCCCCCGCTCAAACCTTTTCCAAACACACCAATGGCATGTGCTTCATCCACAATTAAAAAAACATTTTTGTATTGTTCCTTTAACTTGATCAGCTCTTTCAAAGGCGCTTCATCACCATCCATAGAGTAAACGCTTTCTACAGATACAAACACGTTATCAAAACTTTTATGATGGCGATGTAAAAGATCCTTTAGATCAACCATATCATTATGCTTAAATTTATAATGTTTGGCATAACTCAAACGAACACCATCATAAATAGAGGCGTGGATCAATTCATCCATGAGTACAACATCGTTTTTTTGAGGAACACAAGAAAATATTCCCACATTGGCATCGTAACCCGAATTAAATACTAAAGCGCTCTCTGCCTTATGAAATGTGGCGATCTTCTTTTCGGTTTCCTCAATAAAATCTGAATTACCACTAATTAAACGCGAACCACCGGACCCTGATGCATTGGAACTATTTTTAGCCAAAAGGCCTAGTTTAGAAAATCCTAAATAGTCGTTGCTGATAAAATCTGTTCCTGAAAAATGTTTAGAAAGTGTGCGGAGTAAGTTATTTTCCTGCCTCTGTTTTAAAGCATTCCGGATGTTTGAAGGATCTGTACCCATTTTACGGATTCACCGATTCCTCAATTCTAACATCTGCATATGCTTTTTTTGGTTTCAATCCTAAGATCGCGAACATTTGCATATCCTGATTATAACGTGGGTTTGGTGTAGTTAATAATTTATCGCCTGCAAAAATTGAATTAGCACCGGCCATAAAACATAAAGCTTGCCCTTCCATGCTCATGCTCATGCGACCCGCACTTAAACGCACCGCAGTTGTTGGAATTACAATTCGTGTGGTTGCTATCATTCGCACCATATCCCAAATTGGAACAGGCGGTTGGTCTTGTAAGGGAGTTCCTTCTACAGCAACCAATGCGTTAATTGGAACGCTCTCCGGTAAAGGACGTAATAAACTCAACGTGTAAAGCATCCCTACTCTATCCTCAGAAGTTTCGCCCATTCCAATAATTCCGCCCGAACAAACAGTTAATCCTGCTTTACGAACATTTTTTAATGTATTTAAACGATCATCGTAAGTGCGTGTAGAAATAATATTGTTATAATTTTCTTCTGACGTATCTAAATTATGATTGTAAGCATACAAACCTGCTTGTGCTAGTTTTTTTGCTTGCTCTTCGGTAACCATCCCAAGCGTTGCGCAAACTTCCATGCCTTTGCTGTTAATGGTTTTTACCATATCCAACACTTTATCAAAATCGCGGTTATCGCGAACCTCTCTCCATGCTGCGCCTAAACACATGCGACTAGCACCACCTGCTTTTGCATTATCGGCAGCCTCATTTATTTCGGCAACACTCATTAATTTTTGAACCTTAACTTCGGTATGATATCGAGCAGCTTGCGGACAATACGAACAATCTTCGGGACAACCACCGGTTTTGATAGAAAGAAGAGAGCTCACCTGAACTTCGCCAACTTTATGATGCTTTTTGTGCACTTCTGAAGCGCGATAAATCAGCTCCATTAAAGGGGTATTGTAAACTTCTAATATTTCTTCTTTAGTCCAGTCCTTTATCATATGAAGGCTATTTGAAACAAATTTAATGAATACAAGCGAGTAAGCAAAACCTTTACTCTACCCACAAAACCATACCTTTTAAGTATTCACCCTCAGGGAAATACGGAGTTACCGGATGATCGGCTGGTTGATTTAAATAATGTAATACGCGAATATTTCGCTTGCTTTCGATGGCAGCAGCAGTAATTGTGTTATAAAAAAGATATTTATCTACTACTCCACTACAACTAAATGTAAAAATGATACCACCCTTTTTGATAAGCTTCATGGCTAAAGCATTTAACCGCTTGTAACCATTAACGGCCTGATGTTTGGCATCTCTACTTTTGGCAAATGCAGGAGGGTCCAAAACGATCACATCGTACAGATCTTTTTTATCTTTGAAAAAATCAAATGTATCTTCTATAAATGAGGTATGATACTTTAACCCATTTAATTCAATATTCTTATTTCCAATTTCAATTGCGGGAGCGCTTACATCCACTGAATGAACTTCTTTAGCACCTGCCAAAGCTGCGTAAACCGAAAAACCTCCTGTGTATGAAAATGTGTTTAATACTGTTTTTCCTTTGCAATAATCACTCAGTAGTTTTCGGTTATCCCGCTGATCAATAAAAAAACCTGTCTTTTGTCCTTTGGTCCAATCCACAATAAACTGAATTCCATTTTCCTTTACAATGGTGTTTTCTGAATCGCCAAAAATAAATTCATTCTTCACATCGCTGTGATTGCTTTTGCCCGAAATAGTTTCAGAACTTTTATCATAAATGGTTTTAAGTTCAGAACCTAAAACCTTTTTTATTGCAGCAACAATATTCTGGCGCTGTAAGTGCACACCAATATTGTGAGATTGGATAACCACATGTCCGTTATAATTATCAATAATCAAAGCCGGAACGCCATCACCTTCGCCAAAAAATAAGCGATACACATTTGTGTTTTCGTTAACGACACCAATTTGTTTACGGTATTCGTATGCTTTACTGATCTTATGGAACCAAAAAATTTCATCTATAGCTACTTGTTCGAACGAAATAATACGAACTGCAATGCTTCCATTAGCGTAATAACCAATTCCTAAGAATTTATTTTCCGAAGAATACACCTCCACCAAGGCGCCATCTTTTAAATTAGCTTCTTTACCTTTAATAGCGCCTGAGAACACCCAAGGATGAAAACGCTGAAGCGAATGCTCTTTGTCCTTATTTAATACAATTTTGCTATACACCCGGCAAAGGTAATAATAATTGAGCGGAATGCGGTAATCGTACTATTTAGAGATAAAATAAATAAAGCCTAGAACAAAAATATAAAGGGCTTTTAAAGGAAGGTCGCTAATTACATTGTAATTGAGCCAAGAGTAGCGCGATAATTTTACGAGTATAAATTTTTGCACGAGATTGAAGTTGCAAAAATAAAATGTTAATTCGTAAAGTTTTCTATGAATTGCCTTAAATTTTAGACGAACATCAGGCCAAAAAACCCATCACCGATTCAAAGAATTCCTTGGGTTTCTCGGCGTGTAGCCAGTGTCCGGCCCCTTCGATGCTCTCAAATTGTATATGAGAATAGCGTTTGCTGAAATCAGACTGATCTTCGGCGTTTATATAATTTGAATTACCGCCTCTAATTAACAAACAAGGCACTGAACTGTGATAAAACGGAACTGCTTCTCGAATGCTCTCGTACTTTTCGCTGATCACTTCCAAATTAAAACGCCAATCCATTATGTTATTGGTAGTGTCTTTCCAGTAAATGTTTTTTAGTAAAAATTGTTTGGTTCCAAAATCAGTAATATGCTTGTTCATTTCTGCTTCAGCTTCTTTTCTGTTTTTTACGATCGTAAAATCAACCGAATGGAGCGCTTGTAATACTTCGCTGTGATGCGGTGGATATTCTTTAGCGGCAATATCACAAATAATTACTTTTGAAGCCATGTTAGGAAACATTTTATCGAAGAACATTACCACTTTTCCTCCCATGCTATGTCCCATTAAAACAACATTCTTTAATTCACGCTCGTCAATAAATTCTTTTACATCTTGCGCCATGTAGCTATAGGTCCAATCTTTACTATGCGGTGACAAACCATGATTTCGAAGATCTAAGGTATAAACGTGATAGCCTTTTTCAGAAAATTGTTTGGCTAATGTGTTCCAATTATCACTTTGCCCAAATAAACCGTGAAGTATGATGAGTGGAGTTCCCTCCCCGTATTCTCTAAACGCTAATTTCATTTTAATTGTCGCAAATACATTTGAACCGTATTCTCTAAACCAAAATACAGAGCATCACTTACCAAAGCATGTCCAATAGACACTTCTAATAAATTGGGGATATTCTGTTTAAAGTATTGTAGATTTTGCAAACTCAAATCATGCCCCGCATTAATTCCCAATTGCAATTTATTGGCAAGAGTTGCGGCTTGCACAAAAGGTTTTAGCGCTTTTTCCTTATTTTTTGAGTAGTCTACGGCGTAACTTTCGGTGTATAATTCAATTCTGTCTGTTCCTGTTTCTTTAGCGCCTTCTATCATTTTTAAATTAGTATCCACAAAAATAGATGTGCGGATATTACTTTTTTTGAATACAGAAATTACTTCTTTTAAATACTCTTTATTTGCAATAGTATCCCATCCGTGATCAGAAGTTATTTGTAAACCCGAATCAGGCACTAAAGTTACTTGCGCAGGTTTTACTTTTAAAACAAGATCCATAAACTTTTGTTCTTTAGGATTTCCTTCGATATTGAATTCGGTTTTTAAGATCTTGGAAAGTTCATTAACATCGGCATAACGAATGTGGCGTTCATCGGGTCGTGGATGCACTGTAATACCTTGGGCTCCAAAGCGCTCAATATCTAAAGCACACTTCATAAGATTAGGCGTATTACCACCTCGCGCATTGCGTAAAGTAGCTATTTTATTAATATTAACACTAAGTTTGGTCATGCCTTGTAATTAGATGTAAAACTACTAAATTTATTAGTAAATTTGAGCGAATAATGTTAGTATCCGAATTAATAACAGATGAAATACCGCCACTAAAAACAAGTGATACGGTAGAGCTTGCTTTAGATTGGATGGAACAATTTAAAGTTTCGCATTTGGCTGTAGTTCAAGACAGACAACTATTAGGCATAGTAAGCGAGAATGATCTGATGGATTATGAACATCCTGAACAAACCATTAAAGAAATAAAAGTTCCATTGATGAAGCCTATTATTCATCACTATCAACACACATACGATCTAGTGAAATTAATGAACAGCCTTAACCTTACTTTAGTTCCTGTATTGGACGAAAAAGAAATGTACAAAGGTTGCATCACTTTAAAAGGCATTGTTCAAAATTTAAGTAACATGACAGCCATTCAAAATCCGGGTGGTGTTATTGTACTTGAAATGAATCAAAATGATTATTCAGTTACACAAATTGGTAATATTATTGAAGGAAATGACGCTAAGATATTAAGCTTACATGTTTCCTCGGTACCGGATAGCGTTAAATTAGAAGTGACGATAAAAGTTAACAAAGAAGATATGACACGTATCTTGCAAACTTTTAACCGATACAATTATACTGTTAAAGCCACTTTCCATCAAGGCGATTTTGAAACCGGCTTGAAGGATAAATTAAATGAATTTCTGCATTTCCTCAATATTTAGCGTCTGCAAGAAAACGTCAATTTCTGCTTTACGCTCGCCTAAAAAATTAGTCATCTGCCTGTCGGCTAGGCTTGTTTACCAAAGTAAACTCTTAATTTTATTAGTCTTCGCAAGCCTTGAACTTGACGTATTCTTGAAGACACTTTATAAAGTGGTTGTCGTTTTAAGTTTATTTTCTTTTTCCGTTAGTGCACAAACTGACAGCAGCCAGCGTTATAAGGTTAGCAGCATTACCATTTCAGGAAATAAAAAAACAAAAGATAAGATCATCATTCGGGAGCTGATAAAAAAAAGCGGCGATACTCTTACGCTTAGAAATATTGATCGTATCAATCGCCGTGGTGAATTCAATATATTTAATACTTATCTTTTTATTTATGACTCGATCAATTACAAAGTTAATGATACTTTAAAAACCGTTGATTATTCCATTAAAGTAAAAGAGCGTTGGTATTTTTGGCCAATACCTTTTGTTGATTTTCTAGATAGGAACCTTAACGCTTGGCTGCAAACAAAAGATCCGCAGCGTTTGAATTACGGCATGGCTTTAAGTTTTGATAACTTTACAGGTGTAAAAGATAGATTGATACTACAGGTAAAAACGGGTTACGCCAATCAATTTGGTTTTAATTATCGCCTACCTTATTTAAATTCTAAGCAAACGGTTGGTGCCTATATTCAGTACTTATATACCGAAAGTAATAAACTACAATACACCACACAAAACAACAAACAGCTATTCTTCTCAAGTGAAAATACGCATTTACGTATTGAGCAGGCTGCAAAAGCAGGCCTATTTTACCGACCAAAACTATTTATTCAACATTCAGTAGATATTTATTACAACAATATCTCCATTTCAGATTCGATAACAGATCTCAACCCCAATTATTTTCACAAAGGCACAAAGAACACTTCTTATGCCGGAATGTTCTATCGATTTACCTTCGATGATCGCGATAATAAGATCTATCCATTGCAAGGAACAATGTTTGACGTTACATTTGTAAAGGATGGTTTTGATATTAGCGACAATTCTAAATTAAATACAGCACAAGGACTATTTACGTTAAAGAACTACTTCCCTATTTCGAAACGTTTCAATTTTGCAAATCAGATAAAAGCACGCTATTTAAATGCGGAGCAATTGCCATTTGCATTTAATCAGGCTTTGGGTTACTCCAATTACATTAGAGGTTACGAATACAATGTGATAGATGGTCAAAATTATTTTTTACTCAAAAATAGTTTTCGTTTTCGTTTGATAAAACCAAAATATCATGAAATAGGCGCTTTAAAGAAGCTGAAACCCTTTAGTACCATTCCGTTTTATGCTTATTTAAATATATTTTACGACGGGGCTTACGTACAGGAAAATTTTTACAAGCAAACAAATACTTTAGCAAACTCTTGGCAGCATGGCTACGGTGTGGGACTTGACCTGATCACGTATTACGATATGGTACTAAGATTAGAATACAGTTTCAATAAACAAAACCAAAGCGGATTTTACGTCCACCTTACCTCTGGTTTTTAGCTAGCATAATCTTTTAAATAACTAAAAGGATCGGTAAGCTTACCCTCTTTGCAAATAGAAGCGCGTTCGATAACGCGATCTTCATCCTTTTCAAAAAGATATTGCAATACGCGCTCGGTAAGATCTTTTCCAAAATCATCACTGGCATCGCGTGGCAATTCGCAAGGCAAATTATCTACGGCCATGATACAGATGGTATCCTTATTAAATGGAAGATCTTCTTTATCTTGTTTGATATTGTATCCAAAAAATGGTTGCGTAATTGTGCTTGCTCTAATAGTTGTTGGAACACTGCCATCTACATCGCATGTAATATCAGCAATAACGCTCATTCTAAAATCAGGCTGCTTCATATCATTTACATCGAACATTTTTGGAGAACGCGGATCCCAGTAATGTGCCGACATAAAAAGATCAGTTACTTTGGTAAAAACCGGAAATTTAGAAACAAAATGCTCGGGGTGCTTAAAAAAATCATTCAGATCGAAGTTGTGATCATTGGGTCTTTCTACATAATCTCTTGGATTTAACTGACAATATACAGGCTCTCTGAATGTCATAGTTAAAAATTCATCCGCAGTAACTTTACGAATACGCAAAGCGCTTAATGTTTCTATCACTCCGTTAGCAACGCGCCCACCACCCGTAAGTGCGATCTTAATATTAGGTAATTTTACACGTTTTAGTTCTTCCTCCATCTCTGCTCTATCGCGGCACAAATGTGCTGGCTTTAAACGAAACAGATCATATTTTAATCCATAGCCTAAAATTCCGTTATATGCACCAACAACTCCGGCATATCTGCCAAAGCCAATAATTCGATTATTATTTTTATCCGTTAGCGTTTCGTAATCGATCATTTGAATTTTCTTCTCAATCAAAGCAATTATCAATTTTTTGTTGTGCAGCTGTTTTTTGATAGTATGAGAAAAGAAAAAGTATTTCTTATTGGGTATGAGTTTCTCGGGTGGAACTTCTTTAACACCCATTAACACATCGCAATCCGAAAGATCTTCCTGCAGAGTTACTCCAAAAGCAGTATACTCATCATCGCTATAACAACGTATCTTACTGGGCTGCACCACAATTTCAATATTTGTATATATTCTGGTTAATTCCGAACAAATAAGTGGGGTAAGCGGAACACGCTTATCGGGTGGATTTTTTTCCTCTCTTAAAACACCGATCTTTAATTTTTGCATATCTTTATTCTATCATACAAATATAGCATTTATGTTGTCTTATCTTTTAAAATCCGGCTTATTAGTTATTGCGCTGGGTTTTAATTTAATAAATGCGCAAACTCAAAGTTTACTCACTAAAAAATACAGTCCATCTCAGTTAAAACAAGATGCAACTGTTATGAGAGACGCGATCATGCGAATTCATCCTGTAGTTGGCATTTACGAATCGCGATCTTATTACGACAAACTTTTTAACGACTATATCAATTCGCTAAACGACAGTTTAACCGAAAAACAATTCCGTATTAAAACCAAAAGAGTGGTTGAACGATTACATTGTGGCCATACGGATATTATGTATTCGAAAAACTATTTAAAAACGCTAAAGAAAACCAAATTCAATTTTCCAAGATATTACCTTGTTCCAGTAGAAGATAAAGTGTATGTGCTTGGTGGACTCAATAGAAGACAGGATACCATTTTAAAACCAGGCACTTTGATCACTAAAATAAATGGCGTTCCAGCAGATTCGTTTTACAGGTTTGCACAAAGCTTGATCACTATAGACGGTTACATCAATGAAAGTAAAAAATTGTATGGTCAGATGGGCTATAGCTCCTATTACCTCACTTTGCTTAATTATCCCGATACGATAAAATATGAGTATGTGCTTAATGGAAAAACGCAGGTTTTAAAAAGCGCTTCGTTTAATGCTATAAATATCCCTGATTTCTCGTGGCGAAAAAAAGATGATACCTTGTTTACAAAATATAAACGTGCAAAAATGCGCTATCGTTATACGGATAACGAAAAAAAGACCATGCACTTAAATATACAAGCGTTTTCACATAGAAAATATACAAAAGCATACCGAAAGATATTTAAGCAATTACAAAAGAACAAAACCGAGAATTTGATAATCGATCTTCGTTACAATGGTGGTGGAAGTTTATCTAACAGCACTCTACTATTGAAATATCTTTTGGATGAGCCGGTAAAGCAAACATCGTATACGACTATCAGAAAATACCCATTTAAAAAATACACAAAGGGCAATGCTATTTTTAGAATTACTCGTCTTTACTTTAAATTATACAGTAAAAAAAGGAGAAGTGGCGACACCACCTACTTTACCATGAAAGTGAAGCCTGGGAAAAAACATCACTACAACAATAAAGTGTATGTACTAACCAATGGAGGAAGTTTTAGCGCGAGCTGTTTGGTAGGAGCCTATTTAAAAGAAACACATCGCGCTACATTTATTGGAAGAGAAACCGGCGGAACCATTGAAGGCTGTAACGCTGTAATAACCGCGTATTATAAATTACCGAACACAAAAACAAAAGTAAGAGTACCAACATTTAGATTACTTCATGATGTTTACACCAAGGGGAATACAGGTCATGGAATTATTCCAGACCATGAGACCAATTATACTTTTAAAGACATCTTTTACAAGAAAGATCTTGAAATGGAAAAAGTAATGGAGTTGATAAAGAAGAAATAACTAAAACGGTTTCAAGGCATTTACTACTTGGAAAAGATCTTTTTCGACCTTAGGAGTCACTACATTCACACTTTCTTGCCACATATAAATTAAGTAGAAATAGCCTTCCACTTTTGTTTTGCGTTGCAATAACTTTCACAATTATTTATCCACTTTTAATCGTAACATTCGATTCTCTTTTTCGAATGAAAAATTTTTATTACTTGTTCGTGATAACGATTTGCCCGAAATAGCATCCAGAGTTTGTGGAAATCTGTGATTGATATAACTAATGTTATGATTAATATAAAGGTCGGGAAATAATGATTTCCTTCCTTTGTGATATGATATATTTGAAAAAAATAGGGTACATTTTTATTTTCATTATTCCTTTTAAAATTGTGAATGCTCAGTCAATTACGCCCGTGGTTGTGGCTACTCAGGGTGATTATTTTATTTCTTCTGGGGGCTCATTATCATGGACCCTTGGTGAAGTAATGGGAGAAACATACACTACCGGAAACGATATTTTAACTCAGGGATTTCATCAACCAAATTTTTTGGCAACCGGAATTCGACATATAGAAAAAACAAGGTCTGTTTCTTTTCTCTATCCCAATCCTTTCAGAAACTCCATAACTATACTATTGAACGAATCGAAAAGTCAACTTCAAATTTTTAATACTCTTGGAGAAAAAGTCGGCACTTGGACATTAACTGAGGGTAAAAATGAAATTGAATTGAAAGATCTAACTAACGGAATGTATTTAGCAACAATTACCAATTTGGAAAACAACACAAAGCGATCTTACAAAATCAATAAGTTGGAATAAAATACAGAAAAATAATCCTAAAAAAATAAACATGAAAAAAATAGTTATTACTTCATTAATGATATTGACTTTAACGTTTATATCATTTGCTCAAGCACCGCAGGCTTTCAAATATCAAGCAGTTGCACGAAACGCTGTTGGCAATGAGTTGATCAACACCGCTATTAATGTACGAGCAAGTATTCGCGATATTTCAGCCACAGGAACAATTTTGTATCAAGAAACTTTTTCTGTTACAACAAATATGCTTGGCTTGTTTTCAATTAATATTGGACAAGGAACTATAGTCACTGGTTTATTTACAACTATTCCATGGTCAACAGGATCAAAATATATTCAGCAAGAAGTTGATTTCGGAAGTGGTTATCAAAATATGGGAACTTCAGAATTACTAAGCGTTCCTTATGCATTGTATTCTGCTAATGGAACAACAGGGCCTATTGGTTTAACAGGGCCCGCGGGAACAAATGGTGCAACAGGTGCTATAGGACCAATTGGTTTAACCGGTGCAAGTGGAACGAATGGCGCAACTGGTGCAACTGGCTTACCTGGAACAAAT
>JAWXAS010000121.1:0-4696 GCA_034439635.1 Bacteroidota bacterium
AAAAAGCTATCACAAATTGTTTTCTCATTTTAATCCAAATTTGATCGGTAAATTAATTTTTACATCTGCTAAAGTCCCACTACATCTTCCGGGAATCCAATCTGGCATCATGTTTAGTAATCGTAATGCCTCTATTTCAAAAGGACTATTGTTTGCTTTAAATATTTTAATATCACTAATGCTTCCATCTTTCAAAACAATAAAGGATGCAAACACCGTTGCTTTGGCACTTTCTTCCACTAATATCTTCGGATACTTCAAGTTTTTGCTAAACCATAACAATAACGAATCCTGTCCTCCTCTATACTCCGGCATTTGATCCACAAACGCATATATACTATCATTATTTTCCAATCTTACACAATTGCTTTTTTCAATTTTAATGGTTCCTCTTTTTTCTGTTTCCTGAGAAAATCCTAAAACTGAAATCAATAAAAAACAGGGAATGAGTAGCTTCATGCTTTAAATCTGTTAGTATAACGTAAAGATAATTAAAAGATACGGGGGAAGTTAATTGGGTTAAATAAGGGGTTAAGGCTTGTCTATATTTAACTACCTAATTCAACCCAATTAGCTCAATCCCTATTTAACTTATTTCCCACTTTAACCTAATCAACCCAATTAACTTAATTTCGCTATTTTTGTTCCTCTCAATTTAATACTATGATAAAAGCTAACGACCCCTCATTAAAATCCTGGATAGAAGTTTTACCTAACAGCGATTTCCCAATACAAAATTTACCTTTCGGTGTTTTTAAAACTCAGAGTTCTAGTCCGCGAGTAGGTATTGCTATTGGCGACCAAGTATTGGATTTAGCTATTTTAAACAAATTAGGTTTTTTAGATAAATTAAAAATTGATAATTCCATCTTTACTAACCAATATTTGAATGATTTTATTGCATTGGGGAAATCAACTACATCTTCGGTTCGCGAATGCATCTCTAACCTATTGAATGAAAATTGTCCCGATTTACGCGACAATAAAGAAGCAAGAGCAAAAGTATTTCAATCGATCAGCAATGTGCAATTATTAATGCCGGTGCGAATTGGCGACTATACCGACTTCTATTCAAGCATTGATCATGCCACCAATGTTGGAACAATGTTTCGTGACCCGCAAAATGCATTGTTGCCAAACTGGAAACATTTGCCTGTCGGTTATCATGGCAGAGCTTCTTCCATTGTCATTTCAGGAACAGAATTTCATCGTCCGAAAGGACAAACCTTGCCTGCCGAACAGGTAGGAAAACCTACAAATGAAATTCAACCCGTATTTGGTCCTTGTAAATCATTAGACTTCGAATTAGAAACAGCATTTATTATTGGAAAAGAAACGAAGCTCGGAGAAAGTGTTTCAACTGCAAATGCAGAAGCGCATATTTTCGGAATGGTTTTGTTCAACGATTGGAGTGCCCGAGATATTCAAACATGGGAATATGTTCCATTAGGACCATTCCTTGCAAAAAATTTCGCTTCCACCGTTTCACCTTGGGTAATAACAATGGATGCTTTAGAGCCATTCAGAGTTCTCGGTTATAAACAAGAACCAAAAGTGTTACCTTATTTAGAATATAGCGGAGATAAAAATATAGACATCCACCTTGATGTATTTATTACTCCGGAAAAAGGCGAAGAAAATTTAGTTTCACATTCTAATTACAAATTTATGTATTGGACAATGGAGCAACAATTGGCACATCACACTGTAAATGGCTGTAATATTAATGTGGGAGACATGATGGCATCGGGAACAATTAGTGGTCCAACTCCTGATTCTTATGGTTCTATGTTAGAAATATCTTGGAAAGGAACAAAACCATTTAAAATGAAAGATGGAACGGAACGTAAATTCATTAATGATAACGATACGGTTATTATGCGAGGCTATTGCCAGAAAGATGGAATACGCATTGGCTTTGGAGAAGCAAAAGGGAAAATATTACCTGCAAAATAAAAAACATGAAAGCACTTTCAATCATTGGAATGGTATTTAGTTTAGTTCTTGTTATACTAAGCTTCGCAGTTATTGATATCGGATGTTACAATGAATGGGGCTCCAATCGCCCGGGAGAAGAAATAGGATTTATTATTTTTGTCCTTGCCGCTTTTTTCCTTGCTTTTTCAATCGTTGCTTGTGTAACAGCCTTTCGAAAGAAAAAAATTTAAATTTTTTTCACCTATAAATAAAGGATTTTAGCCGAATCTGTCCTCTTTTTTAGTTTTCAAATAAACTTTTCTGTTCTTGCTTCGTCATAGATGCAAATAAACATAAAAATCCACTTTCGTTAGAACTTCAGTGGATAAAACAAAAAATTTAAAACCAAAAAAATGACAACTAAAAACACAATTAAATACATAATGGTAGTCGCTGCTGTTGGTATGTTATTCACTTCTTGTAGAAGAGATAAAGATGAAAAAGATACGGACACATCTTCTGCTTCTGATAATGCTTTAGCTGAAGGAACATATAACGATGTGAACAACATTGCTGATGAAGCTGCAAGTGGAAACTTAACTTCCTATTTAACTCCAGCTTCAGCTGAAAATAAATCTATCTTAACTTCTTGTGCTACTATCACACACGATACAACTGTTACACCTCGTGTACTAACAATTGATTTTGGAACAGCGAATTGTTTATGCAACGATGGAAGAAACCGCAGAGGTATTATCACTGTTACGTATTCTGGCCAATACCGCGATTCAGCATCCACGCATACAATTTCTTTTACAAGCTACTATGTAAATGACAATCAAATTTTGGGAACTAAAACGGTTACAAACAATGGGCACAATGCTGCCGGACATTTATCTTATACTATAAATGTAAACGGACAAATTATCAAAGCGAGTGGCGGAGGAACAATCAACTGGACTTCAACACGTACACGTGAGTGGATTGTAGGAGAAAGCACTCTACCTTGGAACGATGATGTTTACTTAATTACAGGTTCTGCTAACGGAACAAATACCGCTGGAAATTCATTTAATGTGACGATCACAAGTGCTTTGAGAAAAGAAATTGGTTGTCGTCATATTGTAAGCGGACAATTAACATTAACTCCATCAGGCAAACCAACACGTTATGTTGACTTCGGCACTGGCACTTGCGATAATCAGGCAACAGTAACCATCAACGGAAATGTTTACAACATTACTTTAAATTAAATTAGAATTCAATCATAAAAAAAACTCTCTCAGCATACTGTTGAGAGAGTTTTTTTATTCGGTTTTTTTTAAAATTTTATACTACAACCAACTGATGCATTATAGCTGGAATGAGAATGCGGATGAACACCCAATTCAGCAAACACGCCAATGTTGTCGGTAAAATAATAACGTGCTCCTACAAATGCTGCGATATAAGGACTAAAAGGATTTACTGAAACTGAATAATCTGAATTAGGATCATTGTCGCTATATGAATACACATTTATATAACCTCCAATTAATACTCCACCATATACTTCCGCTTTTTCAGAATTTAAAACATCCCAATGATAAGCAGCACGACCGGCAATAGTATAATAACTGTATCGTCTTTCATAATAATAACCATTTCCATAAAAAGCATTATAATTACGCTGATATTTTTCTGTTTTGTATCCAAAATAGGCTCCCACTCCTAAAAATCCTGGGCCAAGTTTTTTGGGCCAAGGCTGCTCATATGATAAATTCAAATAAGGACTCGATGAATATTTTTCACCTCTTGTCTTCACATAATATCCACTTGCTAAACCAATTCCCACATTAATAATATGAGAATTTTCATTAAAACATTTAGCTCCATCACCTTGAGCCAAAGACAAATTATTTTTTCCGTTAATCGGTTCTCCTGCATTGGCAGAAAAAGACAACCCTAAAAGGCCGATAATTGCTATTAATTTTTTCATGGCTTTTCTTTTTTTACAAAGTTAAATAGTATAATTCATTTTTATCATAATTATCTTAACAAAAAAATGCCTCTTTTTTCAAAGAGGCATTTTAAAAAGCAAAAGCAAAAAACTATCGTATCATCAATTTTTTTGTAATTACATCTTTACCTGACCTCAGAGCAACGAAATAAATTCCTGCTTGCAAATGCGATAAATCTGCTTCGATACTTTCGGCTGTCAGGTTTTTATATTCGTAATGAAAAACATTTTTGCCAAGCACATCCAAAATATCTACTACTCCATCTTGTTTAGCATTCATATTAATATCAATAAAAACATGCCCATCTGTTGGATTTGGATAGACACTCAACGTTGTGTTTTCGGTAAGAATATAATCATCCACATCACTTGTCAAACCTACTGTAAACTGTTGATAGATTTGTCCACCACAATCCGTAGGATAGGTTTTAATAAGTGCAGGAGTAGTAACTTTTCTCAATCGGAGGTAACCACTTCCTTGTGAAGGATTTGCCCAAAATGCTAAACCGTCTTCTCCTGAATCGGTTAATTCAAGTGTATA
This sequence comes from Bacteroidota bacterium, assembly GCA_034439635.1. GTDB lineage: Bacteria > Bacteroidota > Bacteroidia > B-17B0 > Aurantibacillaceae > Aurantibacillus. Next base: position 4,458 of record JAWXAS010000121.1, read on the forward strand.
ACAACCATTCGCCAGAGTAACCGTATCCTTATAAAGAGTATTTGCACTTAAACTTGCACCATTTCTGGAGGCAATAATTGTTCCAGCATCATCTTTCAAAGTATATTGATCTTCCCATGGATTATTATTTGTTCTGAATTCAATTGAAAACGAATTTGGCATCACAGTAGGATATGTATACTTATTTATCTTCGTGTTATTAAACGCATATTGATCTGCTCCACCGTTCGGGTTACTTA
>JAWXAS010000122.1:0-7519 GCA_034439635.1 Bacteroidota bacterium
GTTTGGCCAAGCTTTAATATGATTTAGCTAAATAGTTTATCAACAAGCTCTATTCTAAACGTTTAGAGGAGGGTTTATGAGAACAAAAAAACGCCGACTAGTTTTAGTCGGCGTTTTTAAAAAAGATTTAAATATTTTATTTCAATAAAGTTACGTGTCCCGATTTAGTATGTGTTTTTCCATCAAGCGAAACATACTTTATCAAATAAGGATACACATCATTCTTAGATAATTTACCTTTGAAAACGCCATCCCAACCTTTTAACTGATCATTAGAAGAAAATAATTTTTCACCCCAACGATCAAAGATCAACATTTCAAATTTAGTTAATCCTGTTCCGTAAACAATGAACACATCATTCAATCCGTCATCGTTTGGCGTAAAGATATTTGGAATGTAGATATTGTAATTCGTAGTTACTTCAATACAAACCTCATCTTCGGCAATACAATTAAAATTATTGGTTGCTCTTACTTTATAGCATCCACTTATTTTAGGCATGATCTGCGAATTAGGACATACACTACAGAAAATACCTTCGCCTGCTGTCCATGTTAATGTTCCGCTTCCATTTGCATTCAAATACATTGGCTCATCTAAGTTAACCGCAAAATCTTCTCCTGCATAAACAGTAGGCGTTGGATTAACACGAACCATTACTGTTGCAGGAACAGTACAGTTGCCATAGTTAGAAATATTTACCGTATACATTGTTGTAACGGATGGATTTGCTACAGGATTTGCAAGCGTTCCGTTATTTAATGAACCTGAAGGTGTCCAACTATATGTATTACTTCCGTCGGCAACAAGCCTAGCGCTTTGTCCATTACAAATAGTTACACTAAGGCTAATATTAGGCGTGATCTTAGGAAGAACTTCAATTAAGATCTCCTTTGTCATAGTACAATTGATCCCAAATCCGTTGTTCACACCCATAATCGTATAGTTTGTAGATACAATTGGGAAAGCTTGTGCTGCAGAACTGCTAACAGAAGATAATCCTGTAGGTGGTGACCATGAATACGATTGTGCACCTGTTGCAAAAATAGTTGTGGTTTGTGTTTCACAAATTTTATTCACCGGTGATGAGATATTTAAATTAGGGAATGCAACAACATATACGGTTACTTGTCCAAATGCCATACAAGCACCATTGTTACCCGAGATATTGTAAATGGTTGTAAGGTTTGGAGAAGCAATAACGTGGTTTCCTAATGAGATATTTAAACCAACGGTTGGCGACCATGAATATGAACTTGCGCCATTAGCAAATAAATTTACACTGCTGTACTGACAAATTGTGTGAGTAGCAGGATTTGATAAAATACTAGGTAAAGCAATTACAGAAACCTGGTAAACTGCACTTGCAGTACAAGTTGCTGCTTCACCAATAATAATGTAGTTAGTTGTAATTGTTGGAGAGGCAGTAACATTTGGTCCGTTTGGAACACTTAACGAATTAGCAGGCGACCAAGTATAATTAGTTGCACCACTCGCTGTTAAGTTAAGGCTGTTGCCAAAACAAATTGTATTGGTAAATGGAGCAACCATTACAGTTGGATTTGCAACCACCGTTACTGTTGAATTTTCAGTGGCACTATTACAGCCTAAACTTGAACCTGTAACACTATACACGGTTGTAGTTGGCGTATTTGCAATTACTGTAGAGCCTGTATTAGTACTTAATGTTGCAGGAGGTGTCCAAGTAAATGAACTGGCATTACTTGCCGTGATAGCAATAGTATTTCCCGCACAAACACTTGGGCTTGTAACGGTAATAGTAGGATTAGGAATAATAAGTACAGTATACGTTGCGGAGTTAGAACACGTACCATTTGAACCTACAACTGTAACAGATCCGATAAGTGATGGCGGTATAGTAGTTAGTGAAATAAATGGCTGCGTTGTTGAAGAATACGTATTAAGTAATCCTGAAAAACCAGACCAAGTATAATTAGGTGCTCCGGAAGCAGTGAGTGAGACAGAATTGAGCGAATTGTTTGTATTGAACATACACATTGTGTTGCTTGTTGATGCAATTGTAATTGTAGGTTGAAGTGCAATATTTACAACGGCTGTGCCGGTACACGCTGCCGCAGTACTTGATATACTGCAAGTGTAACTTCCAGGACCGTTAATGCTTATAGTTGGTGTGTTGTTTGGTCCTAAAATACTAGGGCCCGACCACACATAAGTATTAGTAGCGCTGCTTGGTGCGCACCAAATATTTGTTGGACTACCAACGCCAGCGCAAGTAGGCGCAGTGATGGTAGGAATAATAGCGGTTAATGGCATTACAAAAACAGTATCAGGTCCGTTACCCGGCATAGCTGAACATATCTCGAAGCCTGTATTACAAGGTCCGTAATCTTGTTTACAGGTATAAGAATTTCCTGTAGCAGCAGGCACAACAGTAATAGTTGGACCAGTTCCAATTGCTACCGGGTTACCAACTTGATACCAAGTAATTGTAGGAGTAATTGTAGCTCCATTAGGAAACCATCTCCATGCATCATTTGTAGCTGTCCATTGTGTTGAATTTCTTCCAGGCACTGTAATACCAATTGTTCCTGCAAGATTATGGATTCCTTCAACCGCTGTTCCACCAGCCCAAGTAACGCAATTTGGTTTACTAGTTAAATGATTCTCAATTAAATTTGTTGTTTCATAAATAATGATTTGGAAGGTGCCTTTTGTAGTTGTACATGAATACATAGGGCACTGTCTCCAGCTTACTACTAATCTTCTGCAAGGAGCAACACCTAAAGTTTGATAGCAGATATATGGGCCACCGGCAATACCAGGATGCCAATCTTGCCAAGGACCCATGATGCAATTTTTTGGCACAAAACCTGCGTTAGGTATAGGTGAAGAGGTGAAACCTGTTGACTGACCAGCAGTAAAAGCGACCCAACCATTTGAACCAATATAAAATTGAGTATAGGATTGACCAAAGAAACAAAATGTAAAACCTATTGGTAAAGCACCCGTTCCTGAGTCGTCCGACAAAATAACATTAGTTGCTCCAACAGTTGGCTGTGCTGCAAATGGAATGTTAAGTACACCATAGGTGTTGGTTTGTTTTGCCTGAACTGTTGATGGGTTACATGTAGTGAAATTAGCATTCAATGTAGTCTGCGTCTGTCCACACGGTAAAAATTGGTCGGGCCCTAAGCTAGGGCAATTGTTTTGTGCCAATATGCTGTTTAACCCTAAAGTTAACAACGAACCAAGTAAAAATTTTGTGATAGTAGTATTCATACTACAAATATAGCTATCCTATGAACGTTAATCCACAATGGATGGCCTAAATTTAGGCTCAACTTATTGAACATAAGCTTTGGTTGAGTAAACCAAGAATTGGTTAATTTGGAACTGTTTTATGGGGTGGTGAAACCCCTTTTTGACTGATTAAACGATGCGATTAACATCCCACTGCTCAAGGTAATCGGCAATTTTACGGAGAAAAGTACCTCCTAAAGAGCCATCAACTACTCTATGATCATATGAAAGAGAAAGGAACATGAAGTGGCGAATGCCGATCATATCTCCTTGTGGTGTTTCAATAACAGCTGGTTTTTTCTTGATAGTTCCTACTGCTAAAATTGCTACTTGCGGTTGTAAAATGATAGGAGTACCCATCACATTTCCAAAATTTCCAACGTTTGTTACCGTAAAAGTTCCTCCTTGAATCTCATCCGGTTGAAGTTTATTAGCACGAGCTCTTGCAGCAAGATCGTTAACGCTTTTGGTAAGACCTAAAAGATTTTTTTCATCAGCATTTCTGATTACCGGCACAATTAAATTACCTGATGGTAATGCAGCAGCCATTCCAATATTGATGGATTTACGTTTTATTATTTTTGATCCCGTTTGATCTACAGAAACATTGATCATAGGAAAATCTTTTATTGCTTTTGCAACCGCTTCAATAAAGATCGGAGTATAGGTCATTTTTTCACCTTCTTTTTTCTCAAACTCTTTTTTCACTTTCTCTCTCCATTGTACCATCGCTGTAACGTCTGCTTCTACATAGGAAGTTACGTGAGGAGAAACATGTTTGCTCATAACCATGTTATCGGCAATGATCTTACGCATACGATCCATTTCAATGATCTCATCACCGGCCATTAATGAAACTGCAGGACGGTTGATATGGATGGTTCCACTTGAGCTTGTTAACGTACTTGAGCTTGTTGACGTGCTTGCTTTTTGCTTGTTAGGATTTGCTACATATGCCAAAACATCGGCTTTTGTTACGCGACCTTCTTGCCCAGTTCCTTTTATATTTTCTAAGTCAGATAAACTAATTCCTTCTTCTTTTGCTATACTTTTTACAAGAGGAGAATAGAATTTATTGGATTGAGAATAATCGTTTGCACTGGCTGCTACAGAACTTGTTGTGCTTACAACAGGTTGTGAAGTTGTAGTTGTTGTAGCTTCCTTTTTTACTTCGGGTGTTGTTGTTTTTGGAGCATCAGAAACTGCTGCGCCCGCATCGCTGCTTATTTGCGCTATTACTGCGCCAACTTGAACTACATCGCCTTCTTTAAATAAACGTTTTATAAGGGTTCCTTCAAATGGCGAAGGAATTTCGCTATCAACTTTATCGGTAGCAATTTCAAGAACCGTTTCATCGATCTTGATCTTGTCGCCTTCATTTTTGGTCCATTTGATGATGGTAGCTTCTGCCACACTTTCACCCATTTTAGGCATTATTAAATCGAAATTCGCCATTGCTTTTATCTTAAAGAGTTACAAAAATAAGGGTATTGACGGCATTGCCAAAATTATTTATACGTGTTAAAATTGGGCCTGTCTAAAATCACTCAAAATCGCTGTAGATGAGGTATTTTTTGCGTATTGCCTTAAAGCTCAGGAGGTCTTTTTCCCATGAAGACCGAATTTCAATTTCGTTCAACTTGCTTTTAACCTGTTCTTGCAATTCGGTATTGCCCGAATGGTAGTTAAAATTTTTGTCAAAAAATTCTTCTTTATTCCAATTTGAATGCATTTTGTATAACAACGAGAGATCAATTTTTTTGGAATGTTTTGTTATATCGGTTTTTCTTAGATCTAAACCATTACATTTTTTGTTGAGATATTTTGGTGAAGCAGATAGTGAAGAAACGCGTGGAATGAACGAAAACGAACTGTCTTTGTACTCAGGATATCCAATTACTTGAAAAGGCCACGATGTTCCTCTGCCAAGGCTTACAAGGGTTCCTTCAAACAAGCCTAAACTTGGATAAAGTAATACGGCGGTGTGATTTGGAAGATTTGGAGATGGATTTACCGGCAATTTATAGGTCGCTTTCCTATCGTAATTAAAACAAGGAACTACAGTTAAATTACATTTTATCACTGCATCTTTTTTCTTCACTTTCTTTTTTAGCCAACCTTCGCCATTTACCATTTGCGCGTATTCGCCACACGTCATTCCGTAAACAATGGGCACAGGATGCAATCCTAAAAACCCTTTGTAATCGGGTTTTAAAACCGGACCATCCACATAAAATCCATTGGGGTTTGGCCTGTCGAGAATTATCATTTCTTTATTATTTTCGGCGCAAGCTTCCATCACATAACACATGGTAGAGATATAGGTGTAAAAACGAACGCCAACATCCTGTATATCGTAAATAACAATATCAATTCCTGCAAGATCTTTCGCGCTTGGTTTTTTATTGCTTCCGTAAAGCGAAATAACAGGAAGACCTGTTTTTTTATCAATATTACTGTTTACTTTTTCTCCTGCTTCTGTATCTCCTCTAAATCCGTGCTCAGGCCCAAATATTTTTTTAATATCAACTTTGAATTTTAAAAGCGTATCAACAATACTTACGCCATTGATAACCCCGGTTTGATTGGTAACAACTGCTACCTTTTTGTTTTTAAGTTTTGGAATATACTTGTGAAATTGTTGCGCACCCACAGCAAGTGAGTTGTACTCTTTAAATACAAGTTCCTGGCCGTAAGTGATAAATACAGCAAAATAAACTATTACAGCAGTTACCAATTTAGTATTTTTGTTTCCTAAGTGCATTTTAATTGAACGTTGAACGTTATATAGCCGATCGTATCACTTCCAAAAGTAAAGAGCAAGGAAGTATTTCAAAGCCAATTGTAAAGATAGGTATTTTAGGGATAATTCTTGGCTTATCTGTTATGTTATTAACGGTAAGTATAGTTGTTGGATTTAAAAAAGAGATCACGCGAAAAGTTACGGGTTTAGCGGCCGATGTAAGCATTAGTAATATTAGTTTTGGAAGCAATGGTGAGCAAGTTCCAGTAAAAATATCGGCTGATAGTATAAATATTCTTAAAAAGATCTCGAATGTAAAACATGTGCAAGGTTCGGCATTAAAAAATGGGATTGTAAAAACAAAAACAGAGAATGAAGGTGTTGTGATAAAAGGAATTGATGATACTTATGATCTTGAATTTATAAAAAAACACATGTTAAGTGGAAAATTGCCGGAATTAAAAGAGAAGGATGCAAGTAATGATATTTTGATCAGTGAAAATTTAGCAACGCGTTTGGACCTTAAGCCGGAAGATAAGTTTTTGGTATATTTTGTTGTTCAACATGATGTATATGATTCGATTGAAAAAGTAAATTTTACAAAATTCGAACAGCGCTCACGTAATTTTAAAATATGCGGCATTTATAAAACTTCGTTTTCCGACTTTGATAATAATTTGACCTTTGTAGATATTCGACATATTCAAAAGCTAAATTACTGGGAGCCGGGAGTTGTTGGAAGTTATGAAATTAGGGTAAACGATTTTGAAAAACTAGAAAGCACTATTGAAGTGATCAATGATAATACCTCAATTAATTGTCAGGTTATTAGTGTAAAAGATGGTTTTTCAAATATTTTTGTTTGGTTAGATAAATTGGATATCAATGGTGTGATCATCATCGTACTCATGATCTTGGTGGCTGTAATTAATATGATCACAGCATTACTTATTTTAATATTGGAGAGAACAAACATGGTGGGGATGCTAAAATCATTAGGTATGAGCAATGTAAATGTGCGTAAGATTTTTATGTATATCAGTTTAAAGCTATTGGGTAGAGGTTTGTTGTGGGGAAATATTGTGGGAATTGGAATGTGCTTGATACAATATTATTTTGGCTTAGTAAAGCTTGATAGCTCTACCTATTATGTTGACAAAGTGGCCATCGATATGAATTGGATATCGTATGTAATGTTGAATTTAGGAACCGCCGGAGTTTGTTTGTTGATGTTGTTATTGCCAACACTTATTTTAACCAAAATCACTCCAATAAAAACATTGCGATTTGATTAAATAGTCGTCCCTCAAAAACTCTGTAAGCCTTGTTATTATTGAGTTTATTTAAAAAAAGTGTGATAAAAATCTACCGAAAAAAGTAAAAAAGGATAAAATAAGCGGCAGATGTTTTTAAGTGTAAATTAAACCGTAATGCTGCGCCCGGGATAGAGCGAAAAGCCTTGTTTAGGGCTTTGCTTAATGTTTGCGCAACGA
>JAWXAS010000123.1:0-4430 GCA_034439635.1 Bacteroidota bacterium
GCATTAGGGTTTAATTTACACTTAAAAACATCTGCCGCTTTTTTAATCCTTTTTTACTTTTTTCGGTAGATTTTTATCACACTATTTTTAAACAAACTCGATAATAACAAGGCTTACAGAGTTTTTGAGGGACGACTATTTAGGTTGACTTAGCGTTCTTTGCGTCTTCTTTGCGTCTTCTTTGCGAAATGCTGCATGCATCTTTGCGGTTTCTGCCTCTTAAAACTATTTTTTTTCCTGACACAACTCCACCAAAACGCCATTCGTGCTTTTAGGATGCAAAAAACAAATGAGTTTATTATCGGCGCCTTCTTTAGGTTGAGGATTGATCATTTCAAATCCTTCTTTTTTTAAACGTTCAATTTCTTTATAAATATCATCCACTTCGTAAGCAATATGATGAATGCCTTCGCCTTTTTTTTCTATGAACTTTGTGATAGCGCTATTTTGGGAGGTGGCTTGTACTAATTCAATTTTAGTTTCGCCTAACATAAAAAAAGACGTGCTCACGCCTTCGCTTTCAACGGCTTCAATTTTGTAATGTTCTTTGCCAAATAGTTTAGCAAATAAATTATTCGCATTAGTAATATCCTTTACGGCAATGCCTATGTGCTCAACTTTTTTGATCATTCTTTTTAAATTTTGTGTAAACTAAAAACGCTATAAAAGATCCTGCAAAATAAACAACCAGTCCAAAAATTGTAAACCAAATAGGATGGGGGATAGCGATCAAATTAATGAGGCCAAGCACTGTTAATACCGTTCCAACAATAAGCGCCGGCATCCAGGTTACGCCCTTAATTACTGTTGTTGCAACTAAGCCTCCTGCAAATGCACCCAAAAAATAACCAACAAGAACTAAAGTAAGCGATATGGGAGTAGCATTGAGCATAAGCTGTTTTAATTGCTCAGGATCATTTGGATTAAAATTGGCAGGCGGAGGAAAAATAGCCATCTCAATTGCTTGGGCTAGAAAAATGACCAAAACACCCACTACAAGGCCCGCCAACACTGCTAAAACATGCTTCATTTGCTTCTTTTAACTACAAAATACGGATAAAATGGCCGTTTTAACAAGAAAATGAGTACCTTTATGCATCAAAATTTAAGAAACATGGCACCAGCATTTATTTTAGGTATTTTAGGCGGACTTGGAGCCCCTGAGATTATTATTATCCTAGTGATCGTTTTATTAATGTTTGGAGGTAAAAAAATTCCGGAATTAATGAAAGGTTTAGGCCGTGGTATTAAAGACTTTAAAGACGCTAGCAAAGGCGAAGGGTCAAGTACTGAAATAGAAAAAAAATAATTTTTTGTTTATATTATTCAAGCGTTATTCTGAACGGAGTAACGCTTTTATTGTTCATATCAAATCCTAATTGTGTATCAATTCTCTAACATCAAACAATTACAAGCCGATCTAAAGGCCGGAAAGATCACCTGTGACCAATTGGTAAATCAATCTTTTTTAGAAATTGAAAAGCGGAAGAACTTGAATGTGTTTTTGGAAGTGTTCAATGATTCTGCATTGCAACAAGCAAAGTTAGTTGATCAAAAAATTAAACAAGGAAAAGGCGGAAAGCTTGCCGGTGTAATTGTAGGATTAAAAGATAATATCTGTTATAAGGGCCACAAAGTTTCGGCCTCATCAAAAATTTTAGAAGGATTTGAATCGTTATATTCTTCAACTGTTGTAGAAAAATTATTATCTGAGGATGCGATCATTATTGGAAGATGTAATAATGATGAGTTTGCGATGGGAAGCAGCAACGAAAATTCAGCTTATGGAAATGTATTGAATCCAATAAATGAAAAAACTGTTCCCGGTGGTTCATCAGGTGGATCGGCTGCTGCGGTAGCTGCAAATTTTTGCCACATTGCATTAGGATCAGATACGGGTGGATCTATTCGGCAGCCTGCTTCATTTACAGGAACTGTAGGTAGCAAACCAACTTACGGAAGAGTTTCGCGTTGGGGATTGATAGCGTATGCATCTTCATTCGATCAAATTGGACCAATTACTAAAACGGTTGCTGATAATGCTTTAGTGTTAGAAGTAATTGCAGGAAATGACTCTTACGATAGCACAGCTTCGCAAAAACCGGTTGAGAATTACAGCGAAAAATTAAATACAAATGAAAAATACAAATTAGCCTATATAAAAGAATGCTTGTTTGCCGAAGGAATTGATGCCGAAGTAAAAGCGAGCGTGCTAAATAAAATAGAACAATTGAAAAAAGAAGGACATACCGTTAAAGAAGTAAGTTTTTCGTATTTGGACTATTTGGTTCCGGTATATTATGTTCTTACTACTGCAGAAGCCTCTTCAAATCTTTCTCGCTTTGATGGAATGCATTTTGGATACAGAAGTAAAAACGCAACCGATTTGGTGAGTACGTATAAAAAATCGCGCAGCGAAGGTTTTGGTAAAGAAGTGCAACGCCGTATTATGTTAGGAACATTTGTATTAAGCGCAGGCTATTACGACGCGTATTATGCAAAAGGACAAAAAGTTCGTAGACTAATTCAGCAAAAAACATTTGAGATCTTAAAACAATTCGATTTTATCATCACGCCAACTACACCGGGCACTGCTTTTGAATTTGGAAAGAATAGCGCTGATGCAATTAAAATGTATTTAGAAGACATTTTTACAGTGCAAGCGCCAATTGCAGGCATTCCTGCTATTTCAGTTCCGTGTGGTTTACACAGCAATGGTTTGCCAATGGGGATACAATTAATGGCTAATTATTTTGAAGAAGCCAAGATGTATGACATGGCGGAGAAGCTGGAAAAGCTTTAAGACGCTTAGTTAAAATTAGTGTCTAAAAACTTATGGCAATTTTTTCAAGTAAAGCACCTCGCCACTTTCGGCTACCAGAATTTGCACGTTACGATCGGTAACTACCATCGCTTTAAAAGCATATTCTTTCTGGATGTATTTGAATTTAATACTATAAGTTGATATATCCCAGGTGTAAGGAATTTCTATTTGAACTTCTTCGGTTGTAAATTTTATAGCGTTTTCTGCGATCTCAATATCAAACTCTTCAACAACGGCAGTGTTATTCTTAAGCATTGTAGTTGGACAAAAATCGCACACATGAAACGTTGCATTATCTTTTTTTTCAAAAGCGCAATTAACTTTCCATTTACCTTGGATGTTTATCTCTTGCGAAAAAGCGGTTTTAATAGGGAATATGGCAATAAGTAAGAAAAGGGACTTTTTCATCATCTAAACATAATAAAAAACCGCCACGAGGGCGGTCTTTTATTAATATATTAAAAAATTTTATCGTTTTAGTTAGCTCCTCCATACGATTTTGTACTTGCAACAGCTCCATTCTCATCCCAACTTGTCCAAGTTCCGGCTTTTTCGCCATTGCTATAATTCATTTCCATGCGTTTTTTTCCTGCTTCATCATAAACGATCCAAGTACCTGATTTTTTTCCGGCAGAATAAAAACCAATTGCCGATGTTATTCCGCTTTCATTGTAACGCGTCCATTGCCCATCTTTCATTCCGCTTGTCATCATTCCAGCTTCCATAATTTTTCCGCTCGCGAAAAAATAAGTTGCTTTGCCATTAATAACGCCATCTTTCACTTCCATTTCTGATTTTACGTTATTATTCATTGCAGTTATAGCACCAGAAAATAAATTTCCTTCGCTGTCAATATATAAACCTTTTTCGTTAAGCGATTGCGCATTTGCTGCAACCACCAAGAAAAAGAAACAAATTGTGATTATGTTTTTCATTTTTCTTTGTTTTATGATGAATCAAGTTAAGTCTCTTTCCATCTGGTTATACGTTGAAACTGTTGATACGGTTTCTTAATTCAAAGGTATTAAATTAATGATAGGGTAATGTTATGGAAACAAAAACTTAACCTAAAATTTACTTTAGAAGTATAAAAGAGTCATAAAAGACTTGACAGTAAAGGGTTGTACGGAATTTATAGGGGGCTTAAAGAAAGACCATTAAAAGTACTTAGTTCATTGGTTTTAATGCTTATTTCATTAAAGCCAAATGATTGTACTTTAAGAGTAAGAGTTTCGGTGGTTTTAATAGTTATCTGTATCTGGCCATTAAAGTCGGTAATATATTCTTTACCGGTTTCGGCCAACACTACTTTTGCACCTGCTAACTCTTCTCCTTGTGTATCGGTTACTTTAATAAATACAGTTTTGGCAGCTTCTTTTCCGCCATTTCTTTCATCATTGGCAAAAGCTCCCAAACTCAACGTAAGCGCAGTAAGTATGTATAGTAATCTTTTCACACTACAAATTTAGCTACACGAGAGTAGGCGAACCTTAAGGCAATGTTATGAAATTGTTATTTGGCAAAAGAAGGAGGCAGGAAACGCTAAGTAGTAGAACCTCAAAAAGTATTTTTTATTATTTAGGCGCCTTATCGGGCTATCACTTCA
>JAWXAS010000124.1:0-7261 GCA_034439635.1 Bacteroidota bacterium
TAATGCTGCGCCCGGGATAGAACGAAAAGCCTTGTTTAGGGCTTTGCTTAATGTTTGCGCAACGAGTAGGCTTCGCTTTTTCTGCGCAGACCACGCAGTACGACAAACATAGCAAAGGGCAAACAAGCTTGAAGTGATAGCCCGATAAGGCGCCCAAATAATAAAAATACTTTTTGAGGTTCGACTAATTAGTAAAATTAGTGGCTTATTTTCACCCAACTATTTTTCCGTAAAAAGAAAATTAGTGATCTCCTGCATAATGCCTTTAGCTTCCTTATCGGTAAGCTGCATTCCAAAGCGTACGTTTTTATGTTGGCATGTAAAAGCAATACGTTCTCCTCCTTTTATCCAAAAACTACTATTGATAACCGTAGAAAAACTGGTTTCCTCCGCTTCAATTAACTGCAGATCCTGGATCAAACTAAAATCAAATTCCTGGATCTTACCTCGTTTATTGATCTCTTGCTGGTAATGCACCTTGCCTCCACTGATCCATAATTTTTCTTTGCCCGACCGGCGCCAAATAAAAACCCTCACGATCTTAAATTCAAAATAGGCCCAAAATGCAAGGTAAACTATCATGAATAATTTTATATTCTGATCTATTACATTAAAATAATTAGCCAAAACAACAATACCACAAACGGTCCACGCCATAAGCCAAAAAAACATTAACCAAACTTTTCGCTTATCTTTAATTGGTAAAATAACAATGCTTAAGAGGTCGTCCTTTTTTAATATACTTACCCTATCCCCAATTACCTTCATTGCCGTTTTGTTTTGTCACAAATTTACATATCTTTATTACGTTATACTACTTCGGTTGAGGGTTTTTTGATCTTACCAGCGTAGCAACACAAAATCAAATGGCGAAAATTGAACCAAGATTAAATTTACTGGATGTAATCATGCTGGTTTCGGGCAGTATGATAGGCTCAGGTATTTTTATTGTAAGCAAGGATATGATGCTTGCACTGGGCTCGCCATTTTGGGTTTTAATGTGTTGGTTACTCAGCGGTATCATTACTTTATTTGCAGCATTAAGCTACGGCGAATTGGCAGCTATGATGCCCGAGGCAGGCGGACAATTTGTTTTTTTAAAAAGGGCATTCGGAAACTTAACAGCCTTTGTGTATGGTTGGACTGTTTTTTTGGTGATCCAAACCGGCGTTATTGCCGCAGTGGCAGTTGCCTTTGCAAAATATCTTGGAGTAATTTTTCCTTCCATTTCAGAAGAAAACGGTATTCATGTTGGAGCTTTTTTTATTTCCGTTTCGCAATTTGTTGCGATCCTTTCTATTGTTACATTAACGGCCATTCATACTAAAGGAATAAAAAATGGCACTTTGATACAAAGGGCATTCACCATTTCAAAATTACTTGCTCTATTTGTTTTGATTGTATTAGCCTTTACTAAACTTGGTTCCGAAAATTATTTTAGTCAAAATTTTAGTGATCTTACATCAGCAGTTAATTACAATGAGAAAACAAATGTAAGCACACCCTTAAATGGTTTAAGCATTTTTGTTTTTCTTGGAACAGCACTTATTGGCGCATTATTTAGCAGCGATGCATGGAACAATGTTACCTTTTTATCGGCCGAAATTAAAAATCCACAACGTAATTTACCTTTAGGTTTAAGCCTAGGAGTTTTTATTGTTACCATTTTATATATCCTTGCCAACATTGCTTATTTTATTTTGTTGCCTGCTATGGGCGATGCAACAGCTACAACTCCCGAAGGATTAGGAATACGATTTGCCGATCATGGTAGAGTTGCTACTGCAGCGCTCAACACATTTTTTGGAAATACTTCTATTTATATCATGGCCATTTTAATTGTGGTATCCACATTTGGTTGTAACAATGGCTTGATACTTGCCGGCTCACGTTTATTTCAGTCGATGGCTAATAACAATTTGTTTTTTAAACAGGCAGCGCACGTTAATAAATTCAATGTGCCTTCTAAGTCGCTTTGGATCCAGTGTAGTTGGGCTTCTTTGCTATGTTTAACCGGTTCTTATGGTCAACTTTTGGCCTACGCTACTTTTTCGTCGCTCATATTTTATATTGTTACCATCATTGCTTTATTTGTGTTACGCAAAAAAGAACCCGATACGCCGCGTCCTTACAAAGCCTGGGGCTATCCGGTAATTCCAATGCTCTATATTATTATTACCACATTAATTTGTTTAGACCTATTGATATTTGATCCTAAAAATTCTATTTTAGGTGTTGTTATAATTTTACTTGGGATACCTGTTTATTTTTTATTCAGCAAAAAACAAAACACTGCTTCGTCGATTTCTAAATAGTTATTTTGGCTTCAATAAACAGCAGCGTAACGGACTTTATATTCTGTGTTGTATTAGTTTATGTTTATTGATCATTCGAATGATTTATCCATTGTTCATCGAGCCTGCAAACATTCAATTACAAAACATTGCTTTGGTAGAAGAAGAGATCGACGAGAAAAGACATTCTTTGTTTGAAAATAAAAATGGTAATGATACTAAAGGTACAGTGTTTCCATTTGATCCAAACACAATTACCAAGGAAGAATTGGTAAAATTAGGCTTAAAAGAAAGAACGGCTGAAACTTTTATTAAGTTTAGGAATAGAGGATTTGTGTTCAAACAAAAAGAAGATCTGCAAAAGATATATGGCATTTCCCCAAAATTGTATTCAAAACTTGAGCCTTATATTCTTATTAACAACTCCACTTCAAGAGCAAACAAAAAAACAGCTTCAACAATAGCAAACAGCTCAGGTAAAAAGCTAGAACTTAATTCGGCCGATAGTTTAGCACTTCTAGAATTGAAGGGAATTGGGCCCGGCTATGCCAAACGTATTTTAAAATACAGAAGGTTATTAGGCGGATTTACTTCTATACAACAAGTAAAAGAGATCTATGGCATGACGGATGAATTGTATAATTTGGTAGTATCGCAATGCACTATTAATTCTTCTACCATAAAAAAGATCAATATCAATACCGTTGATTTTAAAACATTAAATAAGCATCCTTATATCGATTACGAACTCACAAAACGTATTTTTTTGATCAAAAAAAACGGCAAAATAACAGAAGAAAATATAGCCGAAGCCATAGAGGATGATGAATTAACAGCAAAGGTTAAACCTTACCTTGAGTTTTAAGAGGTCATCTCTAAAATAAGTTTTTATTCATTTTCGAGTATTTTGATATCAAGCGAGACGCTTTTCGAAGAGCATATCAGTGAGGTACGCACAAGAAAAGCAACGGTGCTTGAGGTTAAAAGACGAAGGAAATGGTAAGAAATTATTTTTGAGATGACCTCCCCGTCTAACTAAGGACTTAGAGGCTTTTAGTTGTGGATTTTTAGCGTAAAAAGGGCCTTTTATTGTTAAAAAAAATGAGTAAATTAGCCTTTATCTAAGCAATTCTATTATCATGAGCGATAAGCAAAGAACCATAAAACAAGCAGTTTCATTAACAGGGGCCGGGTTGCACACGGGCACAGCTGTTACTATTACATTTAATCCTGCGCCTGAAAATCATTGGTATAAATTTCAACGCATGGATCTTCCGGGGCAACCCATTATTGAGGCAGATGCAGATCTTGTTGTAGATACATCTCGCGGCACAACTCTTGAAAAAGATGGTGCGCGCGTATATACAACCGAGCATGTACTTGCAGCTTTAGTTGGTTTAGGAATTGATAATTGTTTGATACAAGTTACGGCGCCTGAAATGCCTATCATGGATGGAAGTTCGTGGAAATTTATTGAAGCATTAGAAGCTGCTGAAATTGTAGAACAAGCTGCTGAGCGTGATTATTTTGTTTTAACTGATAACCTTACTTACGAAGATCCAGTAAAAAAAGTAGAGATGCTTGCTGTGCCTCAAAATACGTATCGCTTAACGGTGATGGTAGATTATAACAGTGAAATTTTAGGAACACAACACGCCAGCGTTTACCATATTGATGAATTTAAAAAAGAAATTGCAAAATGCAGAACGTTTGTGTTTTTACACGAATTAGAAATGTTATTGCAACATAATTTAATAAAAGGCGGTGCTTTAGAAAATGCCATTGTATTGGTTGACAAAGAGATCTCCAAAGAAAAAATTGATTACCTCCGCACTGTATTCAACAAAGAAACCGTTGAAGTTAAAGGCAGAGGAGTTTTAAATAATACCAAACTTCATTTTTACAACGAACCTGCGCGTCACAAATTATTAGACATCATTGGCGACCTTGCTTTGGTTGGAAAACCAATGAAGATACACGTATTAGCCGCACGCCCGGGCCACGCCGGTAATATTGCATTTGCAAGAAAATTAAAGCAAATGATAAAAGATCAGGTGATGCGCAAGAAAAAGAATTTATACGAACCTTACGATCTTAACAAAACGGCATTATACGATATCAATCAAATTCAAAAAATACTACCGCATCGTCAGCCATTTTTGTTTGTTGACAAGATCATGGAGATAACTGAAGAGGGAATTGTGGGCGTGAAGAATGTGAGCATGAACGAAGATTTTTTTCGTGGACATTTTCCTGACGCTCCCGTATTTCCGGGGGTATTACAAATTGAAGCCATGGCACAAGTGGGCGGAATTTTTGCTTTAAGTAAAGTTCCTGATCCTGAAAATTATCTTACCTACTTTATGAGCATTGATAAAATAAAATTCAAAAATCAAGTAATGCCCGGTGATAGTATTGTATTTAAATTGAGTTTGGTTTCACCAATTCGCAGAGGCATTGTACATATGCGTGGCGAAGCCTTTGTAAGAGATAAACTGGTTATGGAAGGCGAAATGATGGCCATGCTTGTAAAAGTAAAAGGTAAAGAAGTTAAACAAAGTGTTGAAGCATAATTTATGATCTCTAATTTAGCATACGTTCATCCCAAAGCAAAAATAGGTAATAACGTAACCATCGAACCTTTTGCAACCATTTATGGTGATGTAGAAATTGGCGATGATTGTTGGATAGGTTCTAACGTAGTGATTAATGATAAAGCGCGCATTGGAAAGAACAATCGTATTTTTCCGGGAGCTGTGATTGCTTCCATTCCTCAAGATCTTAAATTTAAAGGTGAAGATAGTTTAGTAGAGATCGGCGATAATAATACCATTCGCGAATGTGTTACCATTAATCGTGGTACAGTTGATAGAATGACAACGCGCATTGGAAATAATTGTTTGTTGATGGCGTACACGCACTTAGGACACGATTGCATTTTAGGAAATAACATCATTATTGCAAATAGCGGAAATTTAGCAGGGCATATTACCATCGAAGATCATGTGATCATTGAAGGAATTGTGGCCGCACAACAATTTGTAAATATTGGCGCGCATTCATTTATTGCCGGTGCTTCTTTAGTTCGTAAAAGCGTTCCACCATACGTTAGAGTAGCTCGTGAGCCATTGCAATTTATTGGTGTAAATACGGTTGGTTTAGCTCGCAGGGGTTTTAGCAAAGAGGTAATAAAAAACATTGAGGATATTTACAGGATCATATTTGTACGCGGACATAATATTAGCAACGCTTTAGAAATTGTAGAAGCGGAAATACCTGATACATCAGAGCGAAAACAAATTGTGAATTTTATTCGCGAACAAAAGGACGGAATAGTTAAAGGAATCTGATTTTGGAGAACACTATTTCCATACATCTCAATTCAGTTTCAAAAAAGTATCATAAAGAATGGATCTTTAGAGATCTTAATTTGCAAATTGCACCGAGTTCACGGATAGCTCTATTGGGTTCCAATGGTTCGGGTAAATCAACATTATTACAAGTAATTTCGGGCTACTTAATTCCTGATTCGGGTAAAGTAAATTATACTTCAAACTCAACCGAGATAAAACAAGAGAATGCTCATGAACTTATTTCGTTTGCTTCGCCTTATTTACAACTTACCGAAGAGTTTACGTTAAAAGAATTGGTTGAGCATACGGCTTTATATAAACCATTTATAAATAGATCAAACACCAATGAGGTGATTGATATTATGGAATTAAAAGCAGCGGCCAATAAACCCTTAAAGCATTACTCTAGCGGAATGAAACAGCGCGCCAAATTGGGATTAGCTATTTTGGCAGATGCTCCCTTGCTCTTTTTGGATGAGCCTTTATCAAATTTGGATGCTAATGGAAGCAAATGGTATCAAAAGATGATAACAGAGTATGGGGCAAAGAAAACCATAGTGGTTTGTTCAAATGCTATAAAAGA
The DNA here is from genome assembly GCA_034439635.1 of Bacteroidota bacterium. GTDB lineage: Bacteria > Bacteroidota > Bacteroidia > B-17B0 > Aurantibacillaceae > Aurantibacillus. The sequence continues at coordinate 6,231 of JAWXAS010000124.1, forward strand.
CGAGTATTCCTTCTGTGAAAAAGAACTAAATATGGCCGATCATAAGCCGGGAAGTGTAAATAAATAGTAAATTTGCACCATGGCAGCACCCGACCTATCCGATTATTTTATTATCGTATTTATAGCGATCGTTTTTTGCGCGGGTGTATATGGAGTTTTTAAATTTATGCGACATAAATGATTGTTACAAATTTCATATTATTCCTCAATTTAGGTGGCGGAGAAATTATTCTCATTCTCTTTGTTATTTTATTAATGTTTGGCGGTAAAGGAATTCCAAGTATTGCTAAAGCTCTAGGAAAAGGTATTCGCGAATTTAAAAATGCTACCAACGATATTCAACGTGATATTCACCAAAGCACAGGCGGCATCACTCAGCAAGTGAACGAACAAATTCAGGAGATCAAAAAAGAAATTGATATTGAAAAAGATTAATATTCTTTTTTTTATGTTCACCTCTCTCATTTCCTACTCACAAAAAAAGGAAACAATTACCATCAAAAAGCAAGGCGAATTGTTTTTTTATCGCACTGGCGTATTCAAAGATAGTATCATTATAAAAAATATATCGGATACCTTTTTTGTAAAAATGAGTGATGATAAAAAAGAAAGTATTGAACTAAAAATTCTAAATGCCACTTTTCAAAAAACAACACAGGAGCATTTTTATAAATTGATATATACGCCGGGAATGAGGTATCGCATGGTATACGCCAACAGCGTTCATGAAGGACCATCGTTAAGATCTGATAAAGAAAATAAAAAACAGTTAGAGCCTCATATCGCAACAGATGGTGCTAATACCACCGGCAAAAAAGAAATAGTGATCGAAGTTTGGAATACTAAAACTGATAAACTTATTATGAGCAATGTTTTTGTTTACAAAGAACATTAGGTAGTCGTCCCTCAAAAACTCTGTAAGCCTTGTTATCATTGAGTTTGTTTAAAAATAGTGCGATAAAAATCTACCGAAAAAAGTAAAAAAGGATTAAAAAAGCGGCAGATGTTTTTAAGTGTAAATTAAACCGCAA
>JAWXAS010000125.1:0-21840 GCA_034439635.1 Bacteroidota bacterium
AGGGACGAACAATAATTGTTTTTTCGAATGCTAACTCTTTTAGTTTTTCTTCCAGCTCCCCTTTTACGCGCAAATAAAAACTTGAGCTCCGCGCATTAGCACCTAATGATGATACGTGTGCTAAAAATTTTATACCATTTTGTTTTGCGCGTTTTGCTGTTTCAAAATTATAAGTGCAATCTATTTTATACTGTGCCTCTTTATGGCCTGCTTTTTTAAGGGTAGTGCCTAAAGCACAAAAAAGCACATCGCCACTTATTAAAGCAGCATTCATATTGTCAAAATCAAAAATTTGGTAGGTAATTTTATTCGATTGAATGGCGCCTGTTTTGCGCACCAATGCTGTAACAGATGTAAAACGATTATCGTTGCTTAATAATTGCAACACATGCTCTCCAACCAATCCTGTAGAGCCTATTACAATTGCTTTCATAAAATTAATTCGAAAACATTTCGGCAATATAACTTGGAACTACTCCAATGATAATGGTTATAAGCGCTGTTAAAACAACCACCATTTTGCCGCCCATATCTATTTCAACAGGCTCTTCATTTGTTGCTGGTTTAAAGTACATGGCAATAATCACTTTAAAATAATAATACACACCAACGGCTGAAGTTAAAACAGCTAAGATTAATAACCATTTATACGATGTTGTCATCATGGCCGTGAACACAAAATATTTTGCAAAGAAACCGGCAGTGATCGGGATTCCTGCAAGAGACAACATGGCAATGGTCATGCATACTGCTAATAAAGGATTGCGTTTTCCGAGGCCATTAAATTCTTCGAAATTCTCGTTGCCATATTTTGTTACGGCATTTAATACTCCAAAAGCGGTAATGCTTCCGATAGAGTAGGCCAAAGAATAATACAAAATAGCGTTTACCGAAAGATTGCTTCTTACGTTGGCTAAAATTACCATTAGCATAAATGCAGCATGACTAATGCTCGAATACGCCAGCATTCGTTTTACATTGGTTTGTGTAGCGGCAGTAATATTTGAGATAATTAATGAAAGTACTATCACTACAATTAAAATTCCTGTCCATGTTTCGTTAATACCATTAAAGCCTATCATAAACAAGCGCATGAAGGCGGCAAATGCAGCTGTTTTTACAACCGTACTCATTAAAGCTGTAATAATTGTTGGCGAACCATGATACACGTCTGGTGCCCAAAAATGGAATGGCGCAGCCGATACTTTAAAACACATAGCGATCAACATCATAATTACACCTGCGTAAAAGAATGAAGGCATATTACCAGGGTTAGAAGCTATATAAGCGCGAATTTCATTTAGATCAAATGAGCCTGTTGCGCCATAAACTAAAGCGATGCCAAATAATAAAAAGGCGCTCGCAAATGATCCCATGATTAGGTATTTAAACCCTGCCTCATTACTATTTATTTTGTTTTTTTTACTGGCCGCTAAAACGTAAAGTGGAATACTCATAATCTCGATGCCCATAAATAAGGTGGTCATGTTGGTAAATGCAGTTAACATAATAGCGCCGGTAATTGCAAATAATACCAATGCATAATGATCTACCATGTGAGGCTCGTTTTCGTAAGTGCTATTTGCTAAAATAAACCAGAAGAAGGCTGTAATTAAGATCACTCCTGTAAATGCAAGGGCCACTTTATCAAAAGCGATCATGTTTTGGAAATACGAAATACTAAATGGATGCTCCCACTCCATAAAGTTGAGAGTATAAGCTGCTAAAATTCCAAGTACAACTAAAGGCAATAATATCTTTTTGAACTTAAATATTTCGGCCAACATGGCCACAACTCCCAATATACTTATTACTAAAAATCCTTTCATATGTTCTTTAATTTGTTCTTTTGTGCCATGTGGAATTCACTCTCGCTCATTTCATATGCTTTTTAAAATCTTACTTTAAGTTCTGCATCAATGCTTTTACCGCGGGCTCTGTAATATCTGTTAGTGCCTTTGGATAAATTCCAAATGCAATGATGGCCGCACAAATAATAATTAAAACTACTTTATCACTTCCGTCTAATGAACCAAAGGTAATATTACTATCCTTTCTATCGCCCAACATTATAGATTGATAACTGCGTAACATATATACCGCACCTAATATCACCGATAAACCTGCAAATGCCGCGGCGGTTGCACTAAATTGAAAAATGCCATTTATCAATAAAAACTCCCCGGGGAACCCACTTGTAAGTGGCAAAGCAACTGCTCCCAACATAACAATTAAAAAGAGTACAGCAAAATTTCCGTTCATACTTCTAATGCCTCCTAATTTATCTATATCTCGTGTGCCGGTGTGCCGTAACAAAATATCGGCTATCAAAAATAATCCAACGGCGTTAATACCGTGTGCTACCATTTGCAACATAGCGCCTTGTAAACCTTGTGCGGTAGCAGTTAAAATACCAGCCCCAATTAACCCAACGTGCGCAAAAGATGAATACGCAATTAAACGTTTGTAATCTTTTTGTACAATGGCAATACATGAACCGTAAACTACACCGGCAATAGAAAGTCCAATGGCGATGCCTCCCCATTTTTCAATTCCTAATGGTACAATTGGCAATAACCATTTCATTACCCCAAAGGTTCCCATTTTTGCCATGATACCCGAAAGCAGCATGGTTCCTTGTGTTGGCGCGGTAACATATGTATCTGGTTGCCATGTGTGGAAAGGAAAAATTGGCATTTTAATAGCGAAGGCAATAAAAATTAGCCAGAAAATTATGCTTTGTTGACTCTCGCCCAAACTTCTTCCTGAATTAATAAGATCTTGAATGGCCCATGATTTAGTTCCGGCTAATGATATAGAGTTGTTGTATAAATACACCAAGCCAACTAACATAAATAAAGATCCAAGCAATGTGTACACAAAGAATTTGAAGGTGATTTTTCCTCTGTTCTCTCCGCCCCACATTAAACAAATAAAATAGATTGGAATGAGTGCCAATTCCCAGAACACATAAAATAAAAATCCGTCGTTAGCCATGAACACGCCAACCAATGCCATTTGCATTAATAAGATCAACCCATAAAATATATTCTCGCGATCGTACGTATTTTTAAAAGAAGTAACAATGATAAGAGGAACTAAAAATGTGGTGAGCAATACCATCAACATGGCAAAGCCATCCAATCCCACTGCAAAATTTATTCCCAAGGATTTTACCCAGGTGCAATTCAATAATAAATGATGAGATGCCGGATTGTGTTTGAACTGGAACAAGGCCACTAACGATAATGCAAATTGCAATATTGAAAAGCCTAGCGCCAGGTTTCGCGCTCCTTTACCTTTTGCCATAAATACCAATATGGCTGCGATTAAAGGAAATATTATTAATGAACCTGCTAACATAAGATCTCTCTAATTAATTATAATAAAAATGTAAATAACAAAATTCCAATTACTCCTAGCATCATGGTGATGATATAAAAACTAATATCGCCTTGTTGCGCTAATCTTACCACACTGCCGATTCCTTTTACCGAACTGCCAACTCCTTCTACAATACCATCTATGATCTGCTTATCTACAAACTTGTAGAACATTGTTGAAATGGCATCTAATGGTTTTCTAACTATAGCATCATAAATTTCATCTACATAATATTTATGGTAAATGGTTTTTTGCAAAGCTGGCATTTTATCATTTTCATTCAATGGAATAATATTGCGCTGACGATAAATAATGTACGCTACATAAATAACGGCCAACGCTGCTACAGAAGCAATTCCCATTAACATCCACTCTGTATCGTGAGGTAATGTGCTTGGATTTTTACGCAAGATCAGCGGCTCTAAATGGTCGCCAATAAAATTGTGAAAGCCCCAGAAGTGTGGCAAACCTATTACACCACCTAATACCGATAGAATTGCTAAAACAATTAATGGGAATGTCATTGCCTTTGGTGATTCGTGTAAATGATGATGTTGTTCTTTTGTTCCTCTAAAACCTCCCCAGAAGGTTAAGAACATTAATCGGAACATATAAAATGCGGTTAGCATAGAAGTTAGCATTCCAAAGAACCAGAGGGTAGGACTATGCTCGTACGTATGCGCTAAAATTTCATCTTTTGAAAAGAAACCCGAGAAGCCCGGAACACCACTTATTGCAATTGTTCCCAAAAGCATAGTGATAAATGTAATTGGCAAAGCCTTTTTCAATCCGCCCATCTTGCGAACGTCTTGTTCTCCTCCCATAGCATGAATAACAGAACCTGCGCCTAAGAATAATAAAGCTTTAAAAAACGCGTGAGTAGTTACATGGAAAACAGAAGAGCTGTATGCACCAACGCCTAATCCTAAAAACATTAATCCTAACTGTGAAACCGTTGAGTACGCTAATATTTTTTTAATGTCGTTTTGAAACAAACCTATGGTTGCTGCAAATAAAGCTGTCGCAACTCCAACTACAGCAACTACTGCCGAAGCTGTTTCGCTAATAGAGTAAAATACATTAGCGCGTGTGATCATATAAATACCTGCGGTAACCATGGTAGCCGCGTGGATGAGTGCAGATACGGGTGTTGGCCCGGCCATGGCATCAGGCAACCATGTATATAATGGAATTTGCGCCGATTTACCCATGGCACCAATAAATAATAATAAAGCAATTGCAGTAATAGTTCCTTGTTCTGCTGTTCCTGCTTTTGAAAATACCTGATCAAAACTTGTGCTTCCAAATGTTACAAAGATCAAAAGGATGCCTAATAAAAATCCAAGATCACCAATACGATTCATTATAAAAGCTTTTCGTGCGGCATTATTGTATTCTGTATTCTTAAACCAAAACCCAATGAGTAAGTAAGAACATAATCCTACGCCTTCCCAACCTACAAACATGATCAAGAAATTATTGCCTAATACTAAAAGCAACATAAAGAATACGAACAAATTCAAATACGTAAAGAAACGCGAGAAGCCTTCATCATTGTGCATGTATGAAGTAGAATAAACGTGAATCAAAAATCCAATGCCTGTAATGATCAATAAGAACCATGTTGAAAGTGGATCAACCACAAATTCAAAAGGAATGTTTAAAGTTCCGGCGCTGATCCATGAAAATAAATTTACAATTTGAGAGTGCTCAGGTAAATGACGGGCCTCTATAAAAATTACAACAGAAAGAATAAACGAAGCTAAAATGGCCGAACAAGCAATAAAACCGGAAAGCGACTTGCTTAACTTCTTTCCAAAGAAGCCGTTTATTAAAAAGCCGATAAGAGGAAAAAGTGGTATTAAACCAACTAACTTGATCATATTAATTCTTTAAATTACTTAATAAATGCGTGTCAATACTTTTTATATTTCTGTAGATCATACTTAAAATAGCTAAGCCAACTGCAACTTCAGCCGCGGCAACCGCCATAATAAAAAATACAAATACTTGTCCTTTTGCATCGTTGTGCAAAGTGCTAAATGCCACTAGTAATAAATTTACGGCATTTAACATTAACTCTATGCACATAAAAATAATTATAGAGTTGCGGCGAGCCATAACACCAATAGAGCCAATAATAAATAAAATGGCGCTAAGCAGTATGTAGTAATTTATTGAAATTCCGTTTATCATATTTTTTATTTACAATTTTATAATTGACGATTTACAATTGGGCTTACCGTTTATTATTGTTTTTACCGGTTATTGCCGACGCTGCAAATGTTCTTTCTAATTCTTTTGATTCTGATAACAATACGTCAAAATTTTTGTTCTCAATTTTATTATAGGCCTTAATAAGTTCTAGCCAATATACTGATTCGCCCGACTCCTCTTCTACAATTTTCAATTTACTAATGAAATCTGCGCTCGACTTTGCTTTACGCGCAGTTTTACAATTTGCGCCAACAGACGTTGCCGAACGCATTACTTGCTTGCCCATTATTTCATTTGCCGTTGTTCTTTTAAGATCTTCTATGGTTCTCAGGGTATTCAAAGCAAATTCAAATGTTCTTTTTTTTAATGTTTCTGGCGTTACACTCATCCAATCGCCAATTGTAAATACTTAAATTGTCAATTTCCTTTATAATTTTTTATCCAATACCACTGGATCTTTTCTTCCAAGTAATATAACACCAACTAATGCAGCTAAAAGCAATATTGATGCAATTTCAAATGGAAATAGAAAGTCTTTAAAAAGAACCATTCCTAAATTTTTTACTAAGCCTATTTGTGAAGAACCGCTTACGCTTAAAGAAAGCTGCTCTGATCCCTTTAATGATCCAACTAATACAAACAACATCATTCCTCCTGCTACAGCAGCAATTATTTTTGTGACCCATGTTTTTTGTGGCTCGCTATCTTCATTTAAATTCATAAGCATTATGATAAACAAGAAAAGCACCATGATGGCTCCGGCGTAAACTACTATATGTACTATAGCTAAAAACTGTGCGTTCATTAATAAATAGTGTCCGGCAATACAAAAGAACGTAAGCACCAAATATAATACGCTGCTTACCGGGTTTCGGCTAAACACTACTAATAATCCAAACATGATCGCAAGGAAAGAAAGTATTCCAAAAAGCCAATGCGTTATTGTGTATCCTAACATATTATAATTTTAATGTTTTCCTTTTTTTAGTTGCTTGCTGCTATCAAACAATTCGTTGTGTTTTGTTCCAGGATTTTTTTTGAATTCGGCAACCTCTAATGTTTCACGCATTGTAACATCAATTCGCTTATCCATTTTTTCAACCAATTTATCTTTGCCGTAAATAAACGTTTCGCGTTCGTATTCCGCATCTACAATTTTATCTGTCAAGAAAATTGCTTCTTTAGGACAAGCCTCTTCGCATAATCCACAGAAAATACACCGCAACATATTTATCTCATATTTTGTTGCGTATTTTTCTTCTCTGTATAAATGTTCTTCGCCTTTTTTGCGTTCGCCATTTTCCATGGTAATTGCTTCGGCCGGACAAGCCACTGCGCACATACCGCAAGCCGTACAACGTTCTGCTCCATTTTCATCGAGCTTTAAAACATGCTGCCCGCGATAAATACCTGCTCTTGATCTTAATTGATCAGGATATCTTACGGTAGGTGTTTTTTTGAACAAATGACTAAATGTAATGAGCATGCCCTTTACAATAGCCGGCAAATAAAGTCGTTCAGAAAAACTCTGCTCCTTATTTGAAACAACCTTGCTTCTATTTGTTAACTGAATTGCCATGTTATTCTCCTTTTATTATTGCAACAATTACAAAAATTAAAATTCCCATCATTTCTGCTGCTTCCAGCGATCTACCAAATGTTACAAGTATATTAAATGTCTTTTTCAAATTCTTAAAACTGTATGTGTCCTCTAAAAAATTCTACAACAACCGTAAGTGCTAAATTCAATAATGAAAGCGGTATCAATATTTTCCAACCCAAGTTCATTAGCTGATCATAACGGAAGCGCGGCAATGTCCAACGCACCCACATGAAAACGCAAATGAATATAAATATTTTTGTAAAGAAGGCACCGAAGCCAATGAGGGTTATCCAAAATGAGCCGGCCTCTAATCCCACGGCATTATAAAGTTCTTGTGCGAAAGGAAAATTAAATCCGCCAAAATAAAATGCGCTCATAATTGCTGATGAGATGAACATATTAATGTACTCTGCAAATAAGAATAATCCTAGTTTCATTGAAGAGTATTCGGTGTGATATCCGCCAACCAATTCGCTTTCGCATTCTGGTAAGTCAAAAGGTGCGCGATTGGTTTCTGCTAAAGCGCAAATAAAGAAGATCAAGAATCCTAACGGTTGCCAAACAAAATTACAAACTCCTGCATCTTGCTGACCAACAATTTCTCGTAAACTTAAAGTGCCGCCCGATGTAATTACTAAAGCGATCACCGAAATTCCCATGGCGATCTCGTAACTAATCATTTGCGACGATGCACGAATAGCTCCTAATAAAGCAAATTTATTATTGGATGCCCAACCACCGATCATGATACCATAAACACCAACCGAAACAACGCCAAATAAATAAAGTACACCAATATTAATATCTGTTATTTGTGCGCTATAAACTTTTCCGTCCATTGTAAAATCAGCGCCCCATGGAATAACCGCGCCCGTCATTAAGGCCGTCATCATAAATAAACTCGGTCCCAAAATAAATAAGAAACGATTAGAAAGATTTGGGATGATCTCTTCCTTAAAGAACATCTTTCCGCCATCGGCTAATGGTTGTAAAATTCCATGCCAACCTGCTCTATCTGGTCCAACACGATCTTGTAAGAAGGCCGCAAATTTACGTTCCCACAATGTAGCATATGCTGCAACGCCTAACGAAAGGCCGAATACAACAACGCAAACAATGAATTTATATATTATAAAACTTATCATATTCTTTTTTAGTGCTTACGGACGTTTATCTAATGGCATAAAGCCTAAAGCTTTTTGCTGTTTTAATACTTGTAATTTAAGCTCGTTCAAATGCTCATAGTGATTTTGAGAAATAACACTTTGGCGATCGATCTTTGTTGGTCCTTCAATTACCCAATCACTTGTGCGTTTGTGATCATATCTACACGAATTACAAATAAATTCTTCAGCCTCATTCCATTGATCCATGCGAGATGTAACGCGCAACACTTCATCACCCTTTAACCATACGCGCGCTTTACCCGAACATTTTGTACAATTACGGTGCGCGTCAACCGGTTTAGTGAACCATACGCGTTGTTTAAAACGGAATGTTTTATCGGTTAATGCTCCAACCGGGCAAACATCAATTACATTTCCCGAAAAATCATTATCAATTGCTTTAGCGATATAAGTAGAAATTTCAGATGCATCGCCGCGATGCATAACACCGTGAACGCGATTATCTGTTATTTGATCGCAAACTTTTACACAACGGTAACATAAAATACAACGCGTCATGTGTAATTTTATTTTATCGCCAATGTCGATCATCTCGTACTCACGACGTTTGAATTCGTAACGCGTTTTTGCAGAGCCGTGTTCGTAACCAAGATCTTGTAATTTACATTCGCCTGCCTGATCGCACACCGGACAATCCAAAGGGTGATTGATCAATAAAAATTCTACAACACCTTTGCGTGCTTCTAAAAGATCAGGAGAAGTTACATTTTGTACAACCATTCCGTCCATTACTTCCGTTCTGCAAGATGCAACCGGCTTAGGCATTGGATTAGGATTAGCAGTACTTCCCTGCGTTACTTTCACAATACACGTACGGCAATAGCCTCCACTCGTTTTTAATTTGGTATAATAACACATGGCAGGAGGCGCCACTTCAGGTCCGATCATACGAGCGGCTTGGAGAATAGTAGTACCCTTAGGCACATCAATTTCTATTCCGTCAATAGTTACTTTCATTTTTTGATCAAAATTTTATTTCAATTCTTCAGGAACAGTTTTTTTCAAGGTACTGGTTTGCAACTTTAGCTTTTTGTCCTGATTTGTCATCTGTTCTTTCAATATACTTTGAGAATTTCTTGCAAGCCTTCTTTCTTTCCTTGGTCATATAATCTATCACTGCCAATAAATAAAGATCATCCATTGCCTCTTCATTCAACAACTCCTTTGCTTTCAATAATTCTCCTTTATTGATATGAGTTACTGCGTTCATATAATTGCTGCTTGCGTTACTTACGTTAAAAACGAAAAAAGGATCTGTCATAGTAAACGAAAGGGGGAGATTAAAATAACACTTAACCGGTTTGCCGGTCATCATGGCCGGTTTCCAACTAGGCATTGCGTTAACAACATTAATCGCTTCCTGATCAAGCTCTTTGTTTCCGGTACTTTTAAGAATTTCAAGATTCGTTATTGTTCCTTCTTCATCAATAACAAATTTCAAAAACACTTTACCACCAATACTTGTTTCGCGACAAAAGCTAGGATACTTTAACGTTGTTTGAATAAACTTTTGCATTTGAGTTATCCCACCTGGAAATTCTGCCGCCTGTTCCACAATTGTATATATTTCGCCATTTTCTTTCGTGGCTGTAAAAGTAGAAGGGTTTGTGGCTCTACCTTCAACAACTACTGCAGAATCTGTACCATTATTATAATAGTAAACCCAAGTCCCTGTTTTTGCATTTTCATGAAAGATGCCTCTCTTTTCTTTAACGCCATTACTAAAGTAAAACACAACATTCCCCTCTTTTATCAATTGCGGCTTTACCGCACTTGCTTCGGCTATCATTTGTGGCTTTCCGGTCATATATTTGTCGTAAACCAAAAATCCCTTGTCTGTTTTTCTATATACGCGGTAAAACTTTGCATTATCCTTTGACGTTTCTCTCCAATCGTTACCATGCCAGGTAGTGTCGCTAAGGTCTTCCTGCGCGAAAAGATTCGTACAAAATATTATTGTAAATATGTGAGCTATACTCTTCAATTCTTAAGCTGTAATCTTATTTAATCTATTATAATGACTTACATCAACAAATTTTTTGCTCTTCGCTATATCTAAAAACTCTTGTTTAAAATGACGGATAGCTGCTGCCACCGGCCATGCTGCTGCTTCGCCTAATGGACAAATAGTTTTTCCTTCGATCTTACTTTGAATATCCCAAAGCAATTCCACATCACTTTCATTAGCTGTTCCGTTCAAGAACTTTTTCAATATTTTTTCCATCCAACCGGTTCCTTCACGACAAGGCGAACATTGTCCGCAGCTTTCGTGATGATAAAAACGCGTGAAGGTGAAAAGATTTTTTACGATGCTGGTGTCTTCGTCCATAACGATAAATCCTCCAGAACCTAACATGGTCCCTGTTTGGAAACCTCCGTCGGCTAAACTTTCATACGTCATTAAACGCGGTTCGCCTTTAGCTGTTTTTAAAATTAGTTCGGTTGGAAGAATTGGAACTGATGAGCCGCCGGCTACAACTGCTTTCATTTTTTTACCGTTGCGAATTCCGCCACAATATTCTTCGCTATAAATAAACTCTTCTACAGGAATTCCTAATTCAATTTCGTAAGTGCCTGGCTTATTAATATGCCCCGATGCAGAAATTAATTTTGTTCCGGTTGATTTTCCGATGCCAATTTTTGCATACTCATCGCCACCCATATTTACAATTGGACAAACAGCCGCAATTGTTTCAACGTTGTTTACAACTGTTGGGCAGCCCCATAAACCGGCAACTGCAGGAAATGGTGGTTTGATGCGTGGATTGCCGCGTTTACCTTCCAGAGATTCTAACAGTGCAGTTTCTTCTCCACATATATAAGCACCGCCACCAACGTGTATATAACAATCGTGCGAAAAATCAGTTCCTAAAATATTTTTTCCTAATAATCCTGCGGCATACGCTTCTTTGATGGCATTTTCAACAATACGAGCTACATAAAAATATTCGCCGCGAATATAGATGTAAGAAACTTTTGCGCCTAACGCATATGAAGATGTGATCATTCCTTCAATTAACGCATGAGGAACAACTTCCATTAAATAACGATCCTTAAACGTTCCTGGTTCTGATTCATCTGCATTACAAACCAGATAACGTGCAACGCCTTCAGGTTTTGCAAGGAAACTCCATTTCAGTCCTGTTGGGAAACCTGCGCCACCACGACCACGTAATCCTGATTTTTTTACTTCATCAGTTACTTGATCTGGCGTCATTGTTTTTAATGCTTTTTCTACCGAAGCATAACCACCATGTGCACGATAAACCTCCAAGGTTGCAATTCCCGGAACTTTATCATTATGTATTAAAAGTTTTTTGGCCATAGTTCTATAATGTATTATTGTAATCCAGGTCCGTGTAACTTCTTAATTTGTTGTCGGCTTTGTACTTCTCCAAAAGTTTATCCACTTTATCGTACGTTAAATTCTCGTGATACGATGCGCCGCATTGTAACATCGGAGCTGTTCCACAAGAGCCTAAACATTCTGCTGTTTTTAAAGTGAACATGCCATCTTTAGTTGTTTCACCAACCTTAATGTTCAATTTCTTCTCAATATGTTTTATAATATCTTCTGCGCCATTTAACCAGCATGAACTTGTTTGACAAACTTCTAATACACACTTACCAACCGGCTTTAAATTATACATGGTATAGAAAGACGCTACTTCAAATACTTCGATAGGTTTAATTTTTAGAACTTCAGCAACATAATCCATCGTTTCAGGACTTAACCATCCGCCAAATTCTGCTTGCGCTATATGAAGCACAGGCAACAATGCCGATTTTATTTTACTATCAGGATAATGGCTTATAATCTCCTTAACGGCTGCCATTGCCTCTTCGCTAAATTTTGTTTCGGCGCGCTTGTTTTTATTAAACTCTTGCGTTCCGTGTACCTGACTTCCCATTTCTTCTTTTAATTATAAATTTTGAACTTGAATGATGAATTGTTTTCTTTTTATAATTCAATATTTCTAATTCAACATTTTTATTATGCGTCTAATTCTCCTGCTATTACATTCATACTACTCATTGTAATGATGGCATCACTTAACATGCTTCCTTTTATCATTTCGGGATAAGCTTGGTAATAAATAAAACAAGGGCGGCGGAAATGCAAACGGAAAGGTGTTCTTCCACCATCACTTTGTAAATAAAATCCTAACTCTCCATTTCCTCCTTCAACACAGTGATAAATCTCTCCTTTTGGAACATCGGTTTCTCCCATAACAATTTTAAAATGGTAGATCAACGCTTCCATGTTATTATACACTTCTTCTTTTGGCGGTAAATAAAAATCAGGAACATCTGCATGGAACCCACCTTCTTTTGGCATGTTCTTAATAGCTTGCTTAATGATATCCATGGATTGATACATTTCTTCTTGGCGAACCATGAAGCGATCATAAGTATCTCCGCTTGTTCCAATGGGAACAGTAAAATTAAAATCTTCGTAAGATGAGTAAGGTGTTGCAACGCGCACATCATAATCAACTCCGGCCGCGCGTAAGTTTGGTCCGGTGAAACTATAATTCAAGGCCATCTCTGCACTTATTGGTCCGCAATTAATAGTGCGATCCATAAAAATTTTATTGCGTTCAAGTAAGTTCGCAAATTCCTGTAATGCTTTTGGATAATTTTTTAAGAAGGCGTCGATAAGATCCCATGTTTTTTGTGGCCACTCGCGCTCAAATCCTCCTATGCGTCCCATGTTGGTAGTTAAACGTGCGCCGCAAATAGATTCATAGATATCGTAAATTTTTTCGCGCCATTGGAAAATATAAAGGAAGCCTGTCATTGCTCCTGTATCAACTCCAATAACCGAATTACAAATTAAGTGATCGGCAATCCGCGAAAGTTCCATTACAATAACGCGCATATATTCAACGCGTTTTGGTAATTTAGCCCCAATGAGTTTTTCAACTGTCATGTGCCAGCCCATATTATTTATTGGGGATGAGCAATAGTTTAAACGATCGGTAAGTGTTGTAATTTGATTGTAAGGACGGCGCTCTGCTAATTTTTCGAAAGCGCGATGAATATATCCAACAGTTGGTGTAGCTTCATGAATGATCTCGCCATCCATTTTCAAAACGTTTTGAAAAATTCCGTGTGTTGCAGGGTGTGTTGGGCCAAGGTTAAGAATAGAGTATTCTTTTTCCTCAACAAAATCGTCAGTATTCTTAATAGGTTCTTTCTTTGCCATTACAAGTTTTTTATCGTCCAAACATTTTATCGTCCTTGTCTTCGCGCTGTTGATCTTCGAGCGGATACTCTTTCCTCAAAGGAAAAATATCCATTTCGTCTACATTCAAAATACGCTTTAAGTTTGGATGCCCTTTGAATTTAACGCCGTAAAAATCAAATGTTTCTCTTTCCATCCAATTTGCGCCCGGCCAAATATCAGTAGCTGTTGGGATCTCGGGTTTATTGATATCAAAATGTGTTTTAATACGCACGCGAATATTTGTGATCATATTATGCAAATGATACACAACGCCTAATTGCTTTTCGTCAGCTGTTTGAAATCCGGTAAGGTCTGTTAAGAAGTGGAAGTTCCAATTCTTATCATTTTTCAAAAACTCCAATACTTCGTGTATATGTTCTTTGTGAATTGTAATAGTTGCAAAGTCATAAGGCAATTCTGCTTTCTCAATGGCACCACCAACATTTAAGTTAATAGATTCAGTTAATTTATTCAGTAGATCTTGGCTCATGTTTTATTCAATTCCGTAACTATTCATTAATTTTTTGTATTCAGGAGAATTTCTTCTGCGAAGAGATTCATTCTTTGCTAATTCCTGAATTTTTAAAATGCCTTCGATAATTTGTTCAGGACGTGGAGGGCAACCGGGAACATACACGTCAACCGGAATGATACGATCAATTCCTTGAAGCACGCTGTAAGTATCAAAAATTCCACCACTACTTGCGCAAGCACCAACCGAAAGAACCCATCTTGGTTCGGCCATTTGTTCGTACACTTGGCGTAATGTTGGTCCCATTTTTTTTGCAATAGTTCCCATCACCATTAGCATATCTGCTTGGCGTGGAGAAAAACTTAAACGCTCAGATCCAAAGCGCGCCAAATCATAATCACTTGCCATGGTGGCCATAAATTCAATTCCACAACACGAAGTTGCAAAGGGTAAAGGCCATAAAGAGTTTGCACGCGCTAATCCAATTACATCTTGTAATTTTGCTGCAAAAAAACCGGGCCCTTCAATTCCTTCAGGGCTTTTGGCCATTTCGAGCTTGGTGCGTTTTATAGGTTTGTTGCTCATTTTAAATTTTTTAAATTTAAAATGTTGAATTGTGATAATTTAAAATTCAACATTTTTTATTCTTCCCACTTTAAAGCTTTCTTCGATATCATATAATAGAATCCAACTAGCAGTAAAGCAATGAAAGAAAATACCTCAACAACACCTAACATTCCCAGCTCTTTAAAGTTAACCGCCCATGGGTACATGAAGATCACTTCAATATCAAACAACACAAATAAAATTGCTACTAGGAAATATTTGATGGAAAACGGCAAGCGTGCGTTTCCGTGCGTTTCGATTCCGCACTCGAACGAATCGAGTTTAATTTTTGTATTACGCTTAGGGCCGAGTAAATGCGAGGCTACCATGGTAGTTACCACGAAGCCTGCGGCCACTAAAAACATTAAAACAATTGGAAGATAATCGATTGGAGATGAAGCTTGGTTCATGTTATCCGACTCTTTAAAATTAGACTGTAAGGATAACCATTTTTATGGAAATCATCAAGAATTACAGTCTTTTTTTTAACGTCGAAATGTCTATTCTTTTATGAACTTAATTGCAGCCGCTTTACCGTTGGAGTTTAGCTTAATTACATATGTGCCTGGTGCTAAAACCTGTATGTTTAAAGGCGTTTCATTAGAATTATCAAACTTAAGCGTTCCGTTTAGAACCTTTTGTCCAACTATACTTATTACCTCATAGTTTACAGCAGTTCTTCCGACATCTTCGCGCTTTATCGTTAATATATCTTTTGCAGGATTAGGGCTCAACCTGATGCCGGAAAGTAATTTCTGACTTGAATTAAGGGCAGTAATAGTAATATAAACCGATGTGCCTGAGTTAGAACAACCAAAACTATTGGTTACATCTACCGAATACCATCCATCGGAAGTCGGCTGAAAATCTTGGCTGGTTGCTCCCGGAATCGGGCTTCCATTTAAAAACCACTGGTATGTTGTGGCAGCGCCTGTTGTTAACGAAGTTCCAATTGTTGAAACTACAGGAGCTGCAGGAATAGGCCAAACCGTAAGAGATGAACTACTTGCCACCGTACATGCGCCTAAAGAAACAGTAAATGAATACAGAGACGATGTGCTTACCGAAATTAAGTTAAGCGACATTCCGTTATAACCAGTTAACCAGTTTACAAAGCTTCCATTTGTTGTTACAGGAATATTTGTGTTTGAGCCTGCGCAAACGCTTGGGTTAGACACAGAAATTGTTGGTACCACATTAGCCATTATAGTTGATGTATAAGGCGTGCTTGGCCCGTTACCATTAGTAGAGATAAGTGTAACTGTATAAACTCCAGGTGTAGCGTATGTAACAACCGGGGCTTGAACTGTTGATGTTGCCGGCGTTCCTCCAGGGAAACTCCAACTCCATGATACCGGCGTGTTTGCCGACTGATCGTTAAATACAAAGGGAACATTAACACAAGCAGAAGTAAAATTATTATTGAAGTAAGCCGACGGTGGCGCAGATGGGTTTGAATAAAGATTCGTTTCCCACATTCCGCGGCCGTAAGTTGCTGCTCTTAGTTTTCCTGTTGGATAAAAGATCTCCATATCATTAACCCAAACGTTTGGTAAGCCTGCATTGTAAGGAATAAACGAACTCATGCTTGATTCGCGGTAGTAAACACCATAATCCATTCCCACATAAATGGCACCAGGGCTGTTTTTTCTGTACACAATACAATTTGCAGGTAAGTTAGGCAAGCCTGTAGAATAGTTGGTCCATGTAGAGCCGCCATTATTAGAATAAAACACTTTACTTCCGGCTACATATCCCGAAAGGGTAATGTAAACATTGTTGGCATTATTATTATCAACTTCAATATCTGTGATTTTGCCAAGAATAGAAAGAGTTCCAGTGATTGATCCCCAAGTTGTGCCCCCATTGGTGGTTTTGTAAATAGCAGTTCCTCTTCCTGCATAAATAACATTAGGGTCTGATGGTGCAGGATTAATATACAATACATCCCCTGAGCCTGGTAATGATCCCAATTGAGTCCATGATGCTCCTGAGTTGGTAGACTTGAACACATGTTGTCGGCCGGCGTAATAGGTTGTTGAAACGTTTGGATCTTGACAGATCGGGGCAACCCAGTTTGCGGTTCCAGATAGCCCTGTTACTATATTTGAAAATGAAGTTCCTCCATTTGTGCTTCTACCATGTCCACCATTTTGTGAAGATGCCACAATAATATTTGGATTATTCCAATCTACAAAACAGTCCATTCCGTCGCCGCCTTTTCCTAAAAACCAATTGGTTCCATTGTAAACAATACTTCCGTTATCTTGTAATCCTGCAACAATTCGTGTTGGGCTTGTTGCCGATACACCAAGATAGTAAGGCTGTGAAATGTTCATATTACCGTTCAAGCTTGTCCAAGTTCCTCCACTATTTGTACTTCTATCAACTCCGCCATCGTGAGCTACCCATATTGTTGTGCTGCTTGAATAAATTGCATCGTGCTGATCAGGGTGAACATAAGGTCCGCCACCATATCCAAAAGTTCTTTGCACCCATGTTGAGCCACCGTTTGTTGATCTCCAAAGATCAATACCACCAACACAAATATCGTTTTGATTAAATGGATTTGCTGCAATAGAAAGATCGTACCAGCCTTGGGTTCCTCCCAGAATATTTGGTGTGGTTGACATAGTTGAGAATGTTAAGGCTGCATCCGTTGAGCGAACTAAACGTCCAAAAGCGTTGGTAGCTGATGTACCAACAATATATAAGTAGTTTGGATTAGCTGCTGTAACCGCAATGCGAATCTGATTGATGCCAGAGGCGTTGAAAGTGGTGCCGGCAAAAGATGCTCCTCCGTTAATTGATTTGAAAACGGTGTTATTGTTGGCTGCATAAATTACAGTTGGGTCGCCGGGTTTGTATTCGCCATCTTTAAAATAACCATTTGCAACAAGCGACCAAGTAGCTGCAGCGTCTAAAGTGCGATAGATTCCGACAGAAGTGAATGCGAATAATTCGTTATTATTTGCAGGGTTGATCAAAAGTTTAGAAATGAACCTTTCTTGACTTGTGGTCCAAGAAAGTCCGGTTGTATTCCATGTTGCTCCAGCATCGGTAGATTTTAATACGCCAACCGATTTTGAATCTCCTTGTGTATAGCCGCTTGGTGCGCCGTCAAAATCTCCGGTAGAAATATACATGTTGTTGTTATTCACAGGGTCTACTATAACGTCAGAAACGCCAAGAGAGCCGATCTGATCGGTTGTTGTTGTCCATGATGTTCCGCCGTTTGTGGATTTCCATAATCCGCCTGAAGCAGCACCAACAAAAACAGTGTTTGTTCCAGCAGGATGAAAACGCACACACTGCAAACGACCAGCGCCTGTATTGTTAGCAGAACCAAAAGGTCCAAGGGCCGACCAGTTTGCCGTGGTAGCAGAAATGGCTGCCGAACTTATTTGTTTGGCTGCCGGAAAATCTTCTAAGTATTTTTGGTACTCAATATGGTTTCTTGATGCGCTAACATTTTTAAGATCTCCTGAAGGATAAACACGAGGTTCCATATCATGGATCCATCTTTGCATCACTTTATAACCTTGACCACGCTCGGGTGTTTTATCTTTCCAATAATTTTCAAATGCTGCTTTTATATCGTAAAAGTTTGCGTTAGAATCTAATTGAGCAGTCCACTCCTGCGAAAATGAAGAGAAATAACAAATGCTTAAAATAAAAATTAATCCTTTTTTCATGTCTTTGACAGGTTTATTATTCCAATAAAATTAGTGAAAGACCACTATAAGTCCAAGTTCTAAAGGGAATTAGATTCGTTTTTATTCTAAGTGGTGCTTTTTAACGTTTAAATGGTAAAAAGTGGCGATTAAGGGAGTCCTAATTATGCATTAGGTTCTCAATTTCCTCTGCTTTTAGAGGAATATTTTTCATAAGGTTTTGAGTTCCGTTAGTTGTGATAAGTAAATTATCTTCCAAACGAATTCCTAAGTTTTCTTCAGGGATATAAATTCCGGGCTCAACTGTAAATACCATTCCGGCTTGCATTGGCTCATGTAAAAAACCATGATCATGTACATCCAAGCCTAAGAAATGTGAGGTGCCATGCATGAAATATTTTTTATACGCAGGCCATGCTGGATTTTGATTTTTTACATCGTCGGATTTAATAAGACCAAGCTTTAATAATTGTTCTGTCATTACTTCTCCAACATATTTATTATATTTTTCGAAGGTGTTTCCGGAAACCAATTGTTTTTCTGCTTCTGTTTTTACATGCAGTACCGCATTGTAAACTTCTTTTTGGCGCTTGGTGAATTTTCCGCTAATTGGTAAAACACGAGTCATATCACTTGCATAATTGGCGTACTCTGCGGCAACATCCAATAAAATAATATCTCCGTCCTTACACTCTCCATCATTCTCCACATAATGCAGAACGCATGAGTTTTTTCCACCTGCAATAATTGGCCCATATGCAAACCCTCTGCTTTTATTTCGCACAAATTCGTGAATTAATTCAGCCTCTATCTCGTATTCAAACACGCCTGGTTTTACAAATTTCAATAAGCGACGAAATCCTTTTTCGGTGATATCGCATGCTTTTTGGATGAGGTCAATTTCAACCGCGCTTTTTATAGAACGAATGTGGTGCATGATAGGCGCGCAGCGCAATACACTGTGCATTGGAAACAAATTACGCAACCTTAAATTAAAACGGTCTTCGGCACTTTGTGTATCAATAGAACGGCGGGTGTGCTCATTACTATTCAAATAAAAATTATCAGCTTGAAAAGCAAATGTTCTAAATATTTTATCAAATTCATTATACCAATAAATATTTTTTATGCCGCTCACTTCTTTGGCTTGATCTTTGGTGAGTTTTGCTCCCTCCCATATAGCAATAAGTTCGCTGGTTTCTTTTATAAAAAGAACCTCCGTATGTTTTCCATCTTTTACATCAGGAAAAACTACAAGAATGGTGTCTTCTTGATCAATACCCGTTAAATAAAACAGATCGCTATTTTGTTTGAAACCCATGGCTCCATCGCCATTTGTGGGCATGATGTCGTTGCTAAAAAAAACAGCCAACGAATTTGGCTTCAAATAATTTTTAAACTTATTGCGATTATCAATAAATAAACTGTTTGGTATTTGGGCGTATTTCATAGGGCAAATGTACTCAATAAACCTTAACTACAAACGGTTAATAGCTATTTTATTGCCTTTAAATTCCCCTAATAGTTCTTCTACAAATAGCTTGTCGCACAAGAAACTCTCTTCATAAAAATGATCGTCTCCAGTGTTAAAGTAGATCAATGAAAATTCGCAACCATCATCTGCTTTATTAAAAGTTACGTTCACTAAATGCGATAATTGAAATGTATGACGGTACCAATTCTTTAAAAAGAAAAACCCTTTTTTGATCTCGAACTCATTTTTGTGAATGTTGAGTGTGATAAAATTTGAATCGAGCTTTAAATAAATGGCAAAATAAACAATTAGTAAAATTAAACTTGGTCCACTAAAAATACCCGCCGCCATCATCGTAAATCCTAATATCACTCCCGAAATTGTAATAAGCGGTACGGCGTTTGAATCAATAAGTCTTTGCTTTATTTCGCGGTTCTTTAAGGGCGTTAATAGTTTACTTTTCTCCTGCATCATTCGTTCGCGAATATTAACGCTTGTTTTATCTCCTTCTGTTGCTTGATTGAGTAATATGGCCGTATTATAATATAAATGCGGATACGCTTCTTTTATTTGTTGCGGCGATTCAAAATAATGCTCAAAGCAAACGCTTATAAATTCGTTGATGTTAGCCCCGCCGTACTCTCTAAAAATTGTTTGATGGCCTTGCTTAATGTGATAATAGGCTTCGTATGCTGTGCCAAGCCACATGGTAAAAAAATATTTGGTATAATAATCCTGTTCGTTTCCTCTAATGCTATTGAACCTTAAGGCATGTGAGAATTCGTGGATCCCAAGATTTACATTATCAGTAGGATTTTTGTAGCCATTTATAAAACTCAACCAACTTAATTTTATATAGCCGTTCAAATTAGTTTCGCCTTTAAAATGTTGCTGCGTGGGTTTATGTATGAATTTTTGCGGATGAATGATGATCTCCATAAAATAATCATAATCCCAGACGTCTAAACCCAAAGTAAGTTGAACTGCGCTTGCCGTAACTATGGCGCGTACTTTGTTGTTAACCTCAAAACCCTCAGCGCCAATTATGGCTTTTGATTCCATAAAATACAAGCAACGCTCCGTAAATTTGGTTTTATAGTTTGGCGTGAGTGTTGCATAGTATTGGAAATAACTCCCGTAGAAAGCGCTTAAAGCCTCCGCATTTAACACTATATCTTCTTGGTCTTTCAAAAAAATAAATTTAGAAATTTATTTGCATTAAGCAAGAAAATCCTATCTTTGTTATCCCATTAAAATTAAAGAAAATGATCGATTTGACAGGATTTATATCAATTACAGGCCAACCCGGTTTGTATAAAATTGTTGCACAAAGCAAAAACGGAATCATCGTAGAAGGATTGTATGATAAAAAGCGCGTTAATGTTTACGCTTCAACAAAAGTTAGTACGTTAACGGATATTAGTATGTTCACTACCGGTGATGATAAACCCATAAATGAAATTATCACTGCTATTTTTGATAAAGAAAAAGGAGGGCCGACAGTTGACAATAAATCAGACGATAAAACAGTAGAGACTTACTTTGCACAAGTATTGCCTGATTATGATAAAGAACGTGTTTATGTAAGCAACATGCGTAAACTATTTAGCTGGTACAATGCATTACAAAGCACTGCGAATTTAAAAACGGAAGAAGAAAACAAAGATACCAACGAAAAAGCGAAGAACATTAAATTAAATGATGACTCTTCAGGTACAAAACATGGTATTAAAAAAGATGGCGGAGGCGCTAAAACAATGGCAGGAAATAAGAAAACTACCGGCGTAAGAAAAACCGGAACGGCGTAAATAAAAATACTTTTCTAAAAAGATCAAGCGGGCTAGATTGTCCGCTTTTTTTATACCTTAATTAAACCCTTCAAAAAAATAATACGGCTTAATTAGTCGAACCTCAAAAAGTATTTTTTATTATTTGGGCGCCTTATCGGGCTATCACTTCAAGCTTGTTTGTCCTTTGCTATGTTTGTCGCACT
>JAWXAS010000126.1:0-5072 GCA_034439635.1 Bacteroidota bacterium
AAGTGTAAATTAAACCGTAATGCTGCGCCCGGGATAGAACGAAAAGCCTTGTTTAGGGCTTTGCTTAATGTTTGCGCAACGAGTAGGCTTCGCTTTTTTGCGGAGACCCCGCAGTGCGACAAACATAGCAAAGGACAAACAAGCTTGAAGTGATAGCCCGATAAAGCGCCCAAATAATAAAAATACTTTTTGAGGTTCGACTAAATACACTTAATTCAGATTAAAAGCTCTTCAAAATGAAGGGCTTTTTTGCTTTACATCAATATTCATTAAATTAATTCAATAACTTTTGGTGATTACTTCCATTCAAGCTCCCAGGTTTTTGCACGAATCCATAATTAAGAGCTCTTCATTTGCAAAAAACGCAAAACCTTCTCAAAAATAGGCCTTAATTATCCTTCTTCACTACAAAATTCAAAAAAATTTGAAAATGGATGGCGCTAATCCATTTCAAATTGGTTTGTAACCGCTGTAATTTTGCTTCATGATACTTACAGATATGAAACAAACCAAACTTCTAACCATCGGCTTCACCCTATTATTGATGAGTAATGGTGAGGCGCAAAAAAGCACCATAGACACTATACTATGGGAAAGTGGCAATTATACGCTTGTTTCGGAATTAGGAAAAGTTTGGATCATGGAAAACAACGATCGCACACACAAAAATGTAAAGATCCACACCATAGATATAGTTTCGGGCAAGATCGAATATTTTTTTGAAGGTACATTTCACGATGTTCTTATATCTAACATTGAACGTATCACTCCGGGTAAATTTTATCATAATGCCATTTTCTTTAAAAAGAATAATGTGCCTGTTATAAAATTAATGATGGATGATGGGATTGTTTACGATAATGGGAGTTTTAAGAGTCATCAAAAACCAACACCGATAGTTGCAGAAGAAGTTGTGGTTGAAAAACCCATGAATGCTTATTTATCTGCCTCTGCTCTTTTAGTAACCGCAGAACAAACAACAAAAGACACTACTTCTAATTTTGATGAAATAATATTTAGTGATGGAAAAAAATTATTTGTACAGATCCTTTCCATTACCGATGGTAAAGTTCATTACAAACGTTCAGATCTTTTAAGTGGGCCGCTGTATATTATAAGTCTTACCAAACCCGGAACATTAAATAAAGCGAAAATTATTCCAAGTAATGGCCACATAAAAATTGACTATAGAAACTAATTAAACGAACCAATAAAAAATAAACCCATAACAAAATGAAAGCAAAATCAACAATCGCAGCAATTCTATTTGTAACAAGTATAATTGCTCAAACAAAACCAAGCATTGCTGTACTTAATATAGACAGCAAGGGTATCATTAATAATTCGGAAGAAATGGGATACCTTGTTCGTTTAGAACTTGAAAAGACCGGTGCTTACGCAGTACTTGATAAATACGAAGTAAAAGAAATAACAGCGGCCAATAAAATTGACATGAACAACTGTTATTCAAAATCGTGTTTAATTGAAACCGGAAAACTTTTAAAGGTTGAAAAAATGTTGAGCGGAAACGTTGAACGTTTTGGTGAGAAGATTGTTATCTCTTTGCGTTTAATAGAAGTAGAATCGGGGAAAGTTGAAAAAACAGAATCAACTGAATACTTGAATTTACCTGAGATCCAAAAAATGGTTTCCATCTCCG
The DNA here is from genome assembly GCA_034439635.1 of Bacteroidota bacterium. Classification (GTDB taxonomy): domain Bacteria; phylum Bacteroidota; class Bacteroidia; order B-17B0; family Aurantibacillaceae; genus Aurantibacillus. The sequence continues at coordinate 1,661 of JAWXAS010000126.1, forward strand.
TAAAAAAATTAGTTGGGCAGGAGGCTGATCCAAACATGGTAAAACTCTTGATCGATTATGATATTCCAATTGAAAGTCCAAAGAATACATTAAAATTAAACGGGCCGCGAATGGGATTTTCGCATACTTTAGGTGATGCAGGCAAAATGCTTACAGAATCAGACCCTCAAAAAGGAGGTTTTAATATGTATCCAGTTACATTCCAATTTGGATGGCAACAAGAATTTCAATACATCAGTGCCGGAAATTTTCAGGCTTTAGTTGAGAACATTTTTTTAATAGGTGGGCTTGAAAGCGGAAAATTTATTCCATCATATACCCCACTCTTAGGCTTTAGGTTTAGTAGTGGTAAAGGTAAAGGCGCATGGGAATTTGGATTTGGCCCTACGTTCAGAGTTGTTCAAACCGCAAAAGGATTTTATGATACCGGTTACGGAGATAATAATGCATTATTGATGTCGAACGACGAATCAAAAAGAGGAAATTTTTATTTAAACAGCGAGTTTCAAAAAGTTAGCGAACCAACAAGAAGTAGTTTAAATTATACAAATCCTTATAGTACGGTAGAACGTTTAGATAGTCGCGGTTACTATAAAGTTGATGCCGGTTTAGTTATTGCTTTAGGTCACACGTTCCATTCAGGTTATTTAAATATACCTGTTAATGCATATTTAGCTCCTCGCAAAAGCGGAACTACATTAGGATTAATGGTTGGTTTCAATATTCAAAAGAAGAAAAAATACCAATAATGAATGGCCGTTTTTTTATACTAACCATTCTGGTATGCTGCAATACAACATTCGCGCAAATAGGGATCAAGCAAATTGATTCTTTGAACGCAAAAATGCAAAACAGCATACCAGTTGATCTGAGCTACTGCGGTAATGCCCGTATTCAAATGAAAGAAGGTGTAACTTATTTGAACTGTATTGTTTTGGAAGTAAAACCTACGTGGGTAGTTTACAAAAAACGTGGCGTATTACATGATCAGCTTACGGATAAGATAAAAAGAATTCGGTTTGATGAACAGCATTTGAAGTTAGAGTTCGACGATTTGAATAGAGGAAAACTAAGTTTTGTTTATGATAAATAAAGAGGTCTCTTTAAAATAATTCGTAAATAAAAAAGCCGCTAATATCACTCGCCAATTTTTATCAACTTCCGGCTAATAACTTCTCCGGAAGCGTTGATCAAAGCATTATAGGTGCCATTAGACAAATTACTTAGATCAAATGAAGTTTCAATGATCCCGTTTGTTTGTGAAAGTTTTTGTTCAAAAACGATCCTTCCTAAAATATCAACAACCTTAATATCGATCTCGTTGGTATTGGATTTTATTGTGAACATTCCTTTAGAAGGATTTGGAAAAATAGAAACGTTCAAATGTCCTTCAAAATTAACAACAACGGTATTAAAATATTTTTGATCACCATTAAGATCGGTTTGCTTTAAACGGTAATAATTAATTCCGCTTTTGGGTTCATTGTCAATATCCACATAGTTAGATGTGTTTAACGTGGTGCCGCTTCCCTTAACTCTACTCAGCTCTTTAAAGTCAAGTGCATCACTCGCTCTTTCAATTGTATAAAAATCACAATTCAATTCACTGGCAGTTTTCCAATTCAAACAAACTTCATTACCACATTTAATAGCGTCAAACGAAACAAGCTCTACAGGTAAGGGCGAGTTATTTCCTGATAAGGTCCATGGCGAGAAATTTGTTACGTTAGGAACTTTAGCGCCCAAAGCATAACTGGTTTGTCCGGGTAAAAGTACGTCCCAAAGATTTGTAGTTGTATTCCAATGCTCTGCTTTTAAATTTGCAATCGCACCAACTTCACCTGCAGTAGCATAAAACGTAAGATCGGCTGTGCCCGAACCTCCGGTTTTATCTATTTGCCAAAAACGATCAACTGTATTGGCGCTATTATTAAAAGGGGAACTGTTTCCAAGATTTGTAACCGTGTTTGGAGCTAAAGGCAATGGCACGTTTGCAGCATTTGTTGGATAGGTTGAAACAATCACTGTGTCAATTGTTCCTCCTGTGAGGTCAAGGGTAAAAGGTATAGCAGTTCCTCCATTAGTACCAAAAGGAACGATGTGAGCGCCTGTTGTACTCCCCATCATCCAACTTAGTTTGCTTAAGTTACTGGTATGCTCACTTTTAATGTAACCTGATGAATTAGTAATAGCTCCTGTTGACGAATTATAAACAGAAAGTTTGTTGCTGTTAAGATCAATATTACCGGTTCCAAGACTAAGAATATTTGTTACAATGCAATTCCCAATAAGTGTTCTGCGGGTATTATCTGCAAGATTTAAATTATAAAACTTCATGATAGAACTTGTTCCTTGCGCATCTAAGTTATTAGCGACATAAAATGAAACAGTAGATAAATATGTTGAGGCGTCAATTATTCCTGTATTATAAGTCCAGCTTCCTTCACCTGTAATAATGCTATTTAAAAATAAAGTACCACTTGGTTTTGTAATAATAATATTCGGCAATCTTCCTGTACCTGTAGCTCCTGAACCTGTGAAGGTTTGCGATCCTACACCATTAATGGTTAAGGTTACCGTATTAGCGTGACTAGCTGTTCCGTTGTAACTGTTTGTTACACTAACATCAGATTTTGCTTGCAATTGCCCTGTTACAAAACGATCTTGGTTGCCACCGGTTAAATACAAGGTATTATTAGCAATAAGTGTGTTATTGATAGAAAAAGCGCTATGACTATAAATACTTGAAAACTCAATGTTACCCAAATCATGCGTTGCGGGAATATTTATATTTTTAGTTATTGTAAATATCACCCTGTTGTTAAAAGATGTATAGTCCAACGTTCCGGCTGTAAACGTATAATTGTTTTCAAAAGTTATATGATCTTTTAAGTACAAGATCCCACTACTCTTGTTTATAGTTGTGTTTGGCAGTCCACTTCTATAAATGGTTGTGTTTCCGTAAATGATCTGGTTTCCTGTTCCGTTTATATAAAAATTAAAACTTGCACCATGCGACGATTGTCCACCATATAAATTATTCAAATAAGCATCGCCAATTAAATTTATGGAGCCTGCTCCCGAAAACCTACACTGATTTGTTGAAGCAGTCAGCGACATTGTTGTTACAATGCTTAATGCGCCAACAAATGTGAACACACAATGATTGAACCCGGTGTAAAATTCTACGTTACCTAAATTATGAGCTCCTGTAATATTTATATTCTTAGTATTTGTATATATTGTTTTGTTGGTATTGGTTGTATAGTCAACAATTCCCGACTGATAAGTATAATCTCCTTCATAAGTAAGGAAATCTTTTAAAAATAAAGTGCCCGATGATTTATTAATAATGGTGTTAGGCAATGTTGAACGATAAATAGTTGTGTTCCCGTTAAAAGTTTGATTTCCT
>JAWXAS010000127.1:0-3294 GCA_034439635.1 Bacteroidota bacterium
AGAGTTCAAAGGACATGTGACTTTACTTAAATAATACAAAACATCATAAATTGTTATAAAAATGTGAAAGAACCTCCTGCTAAAAACAGGAGGTTTTTTAATTTTATAACCTGAAATGAAACAATATCACGATCTAATGAAACACGTGCTTGAGCACGGGGTAAAAAAGGAAGACCGAACAGGCACCGGCACTATAAGTGTATTTGGATATCAAATGCGTTACGACCTTGCACAAGGCTTTCCATTATTAACTACAAAAAAACTTCACACTAAATCCATCATACACGAATTGTTATGGTTCTTAAAAGGCGATACAAACATCAAATACCTTAAAGAAAATGGCGTAAGTATTTGGGATGATTGGGCAGATAGCGATGGCAATCTTGGTCCGGTTTATGGATACCAATGGCGTAATTGGCCAAAAAGAGATGGCACTTCTATTGATCAGATCACGCAAGTAATAAATATGATCAAACAAAATCCAGATTCGCGTCGTCTTATTGTGAGCGCATGGAATGTAGCGGATATTGAAACTATGAAATTGCCACCATGCCATGCGTTCTTTCAGTTTTATGTAGCCAACGGAAAATTGAGTTGCCAGTTGTATCAGCGAAGTGCCGATATATTTTTGGGAGTACCTTTTAATATTGCATCGTACGCACTTTTGGCAATGATGGTAGCACAAGTTTGTGATCTTAAGCCGGGCGAGTTTGTTCACACCTTAGGCGATGCGCATTTATACTCCAATCATATTGAACAAGCAAAGCTCCAATTAACGCGCGATCTTAGGCCATCGCCTCAAATGAATATAAACCCTGCAGTAAAGGATATCTTTGACTTTAAATTTGAGGATTTTAGCTTAGAGAATTACGACCCACATCCGCATATAAAAGCAGCGGTAGCAGTATAACACCAAAAGCAAATATATTTTAATCTGATATACTCGTTCTTTTTCACTTATACTTCTTCAAAAAATATTTCCATAGCTGGTACTATGCAAAGATTTTTTGCATCGTTTAAGTAAAAAATAACTTTGCATCTTCGGCTCATAATATATTCGCATTTGGTGTTTAAAATTCACTATTTTTACATAAAATTATTGTATGAGCGACATTCAAACCATATTAAACAGCACCAAGGATCTGATGGAAAAATCTATCAAGCACCTTGAAGCGGAATTGATCAAAGTAAGAGCCGGAAAAGCAAATCCTGCTATGCTTGAGAATGTAATGGTAGATTATTACGGGAGTAAAGTGGCGTTGAGTAATACTGCCAGTGTAAATACGCAGGATTCAAGAACCCTTATTATTCAGCCTTGGGAAAAAGGCATGTTAACACCCATTGAAAAAGCAATTCAAGCCGCTAATTTAGGATTCAATCCACAAAACGATGGCGTTATCATTCGTATTGTTGTGCCACCTTTAACTGAAGAACGCAGAAGGGATCTTACGAAAACTGCAAAGTCTTTAGGTGAAGATGCAAAAATAGGAATCAGAAATATCCGAAAGGATTCGATCGAAAATGTAAAGAAATTACAAAAAGCCGGTTTGCCCGAAGATGAAGCAAAAGGTGCCGAAACAAAAATTCAAGCACTTACAGATGGAAGTGTTACAAAAATTGATTCTCACATTCAGCAAAAAGAAAAGGAGATCATGACGGTTTAAAAACTTAGACATAAAAAAAGTCCTGACATTTATCGTCAGGACTTTTTTATTTCTATCAATAGTAAATTATTGAATGATCAACTTACGTGAAGATGTTCTAGAACCGATGTTTGTTTTTATTACATAAACACCCGGCTTAAGGTCTGCAACCGAAACATTGGTTTTGATCACTGATTCAGTACCAAGCTCAATGCGCTTTGCAACAACACCAAGTTCATTGTAAATTTCAATAGTCCCTTTATCGTTAGTAGCATTAGTTAAGTTAACACTAAAATTATCTTTTGCAGGATTTGGGAACATAGTAAATGATGCATCAAAATTAACTTCGTTAATGCCTACTGTAATTACATTAGCGTTCATTTCTATTTTAGCGGTATTTGTTACAGTTGGCCCAAAAGCAGAATTTAAAGTGGTTTTTTCGTAGTTAACAGTTACTAAAGGAAATTTTTGCGAACCTGCGTAATAAGAATAACCCGTACTTAAAACACTAATGGTATAACCTAACGCCGGAACTACAGCATACAAAGTTTGAGTCATTTTGGTTTGCAATATATTTGTAAATGTTACGCTACCCGGTAATATTACGGTTCCTGTACCACTTCCTAACATAGTTACTGTTGATGCAAGAGTGCCTGCGTTTGAGAAAGCAGAAATTGATCCTGTTCCAACATCCGTCATGTTATAGCCCATTGTTGCAGGCCAAACAACCATAACAAGAGGATTTAAATGAAAATTGAATTCGATCCCAAGAGAGTTATTGATACCTAACATTTCAAACTGAGTGCTCGGGATACTTGCAGCTTTCCAAAAATTCTTATCGCCACTTGGTGTATTTTCAACAACTGTGCAGCCTGAAAAAAGAGTACTAGAAGGAATTGAAGCCGCAGCAGAATACGTTGTAGTAGCGTTAACTGTGCTTTGAACAAAAGCACTAAAATTCCAACTCAAACCAGCTCCGGTATTTTTTGGAACAACACCTAATGAGTCAAAACCTTTAGTAATTTTGCTATCGCCGGCTACAGGCTCATTGGCCGCTTTAGTTAAGCTTAATTGTGCATAAGAACCAAATGACATGGCCACAGCACTAAATAGTAAGTAAATTTTCTTCATATGATTAAATTTTTAAGTTTAACCAAAGATATAAAAAAACAGGTGTTCTCAAAAGAATTTAGGGATGGATGGTAAGTAGTTGAGATTGAAAGAGTGTTTTTCTACAGTTTGGACGCCCGGGCGCGCCTGCCTGCCAGTAGGCAGGCTTTTCACTGCAAGCCTGATTGTCCTTTGCTATGTTTGAAGGGTTCCGGTGGCTTCCTTTGGTCGCCTCCTCACCCAACAAACATTACGCAAAGCACTTCGCAGGGCTTTGCGCTGCAATCGCTGGCGCAGCATCCCGATTTGGTTTACGGTAAAAAATATCAGATTTCAGTTGCAATGAAAAATTTTAGGTAAAATAAAGCCAGCGAATTTTTTATTAAGTCCTCTCAGAAAGAGTGCCTTGAACGTTTTTTAAGGAACAACTAAATAGTCGAATCTCAAAAAGTATTTTTATTATTTGGGCGCCTTATCGGGCTATCACTTCAAGCTTGTTTGTCCTTTGCTATGTTTGTCGCACTGCGGGGTCTGCGCAGAA
>JAWXAS010000128.1:0-10352 GCA_034439635.1 Bacteroidota bacterium
AATGTCCTGATTTTCTTTGGAGATCCTTTAGTTCTGAAAGGGTTTCTTTAACGATTATTTGTTTAGGTAGTGCCATGTTGATTTATTATATAGTCCAAAGATATTAAAAAAAAGCGAAACTACAACATTGGACTACATATTATTTCAAATTGGTGTTATTGGGTAAAGGGGTGGTGTCCATGTTGCAGAAAAACACTTTTTGAGACTCTACCAGGTAGTGAGTATAAAGAAAACATTCTTAAGTAAAATACACATAAAAAAACATTGAACAATAAAAAAGCCCCTGATGCCTCAGAGGCTTTTAATTAAAGTTAGTTCGTCCCAATAATTATCGGGAGATTTTTGCCTGTCTCTTGCAAAAATCACCTGCCTTGCCGGTAGGCAGGTATCGAGAATTTATTTAGCGGCTTCCTTAGCTGCTTTGATCTTAGCTTTGATATTATCAGTAGTTAAAGAACCCGGACGTTCTATTGGCGACCCTGTGGCTCTATCCCAAATCATGCTTGCTAATACACCTAAAGCACGGCTTACACCAAACAATACTGTATAAAAATCATACTCATGCATGCCATAATGAACTAACAATGCACCTGAATGCGCATCTACATTTGGCCAAGGGTTTTTGATCTTGCCTGTACCTTCTAAAATAGGAGGAGCAACTTCGTAGATCATTTGAACGATCTCGCAAATATCATCGTGCTTTATATAAGTTCTGTAAAAATCTTGTTGTGCAGCAAAACGCGGATCAGTTTTACGTAATACCGCATGGCCATAACCCGGAACAACTTTTCCTTCGGCCAGTGTTTTTTTGATGTACTCGGCAATTTGTTCTTTAGTTGGTAACCCACCACCTAAAGTTTCTTTCAATTCCATGATCCAGCTTAATACTTCTTGATTTGCTAATCCATGTAATGGACCAGCTAATCCATTCATGCCGGCTGCAAATGCCAAATAAGGATCTGCCAAAGCCGAACCAACTAAATGTGTTGTATGTGCCGAAACGTTTCCTCCTTCATGATCCACATGAATGGTAAGATATAAACGCATTAAACGTTTCATATCAAAGGCCTCAAAACCCAACATGTGGGCAAAATTTGCTGCCCAATCTAATTTATGATCCGGTTCAATATGAACTCCGCCTTTGTATTTGCGACGATAGATATAAGCAGCTATCCTAGGTAAACGCGCGATGAGGTTCATTGAATCCTCATATACATAATCCCAATATTCTTTTTTACTGATGCCTTTTGCATAAGCTTTTGCAAATACACTTTCGGTTTGCATAGCCATTACACCAATAACAAACTGCGTCATTGGATGCGTATCTGGAGGTAATTTTTCAATAACATCAAATACATGCTTAGGAACGTTATTACGTTTTGTCCATTCAGCAGTAATAAACGATACATCATCCTGAGTAGGTAATTCACCAACCAACATCAAGTAAAAAATACCTTCTGGTAATGGTTCAGTTCCGCCGGGTGCTTTTGGTAATTGCTTACGTAGTTCAGGAATTGTATAGCCTCTGAAACGAATCCCTTCTTCAGGATCTAAGCGCGATGTTTCGGTTACCATGCCCACCATACCGCGCATACCTTGGTATACTTGAGCTACAGTGATCTCGCCTAACTTAAGATCGCCATGATTTTTTATAATGTCTTTGATCTCGGCCGACAGAACTTCTGCTTTGCCTTTGAACTTCTCTTTTAATTTGTCCATAGAAATAGGGAATTAACTCCTGCTAATTTAATGAGTGTGTTTAAATTAAACTAATATTAAAGCTTATTTTTTTATTTCAAAAACTTAAAGGAATCGCCAATAAAACGGGCTGTTCCACCTAGTTGTTCCTCAATACGCAAAAGTTGGTTGTATTTTGCTATTCTATCGGTTCGACTGGCTGAGCCGGTTTTGATCTGGCCGCAGTTAAATGCTACCGAAAGATCCGCAATGGTTGTATCCTCTGTTTCGCCGCTTCTGTGGCTCATTACAGAGGTATAGCTGTTATTATGAGCTAATTGAACGGCATTTACCGTTTCGGTTAAGGTACCAATTTGATTAACTTTTACTAAGATCGAATTAGCAACTCCTTTTTCGATACCTTTTGCAAGGAAATCCACGTTTGTTACAAAAAGGTCATCTCCCACTAATTGAGTGGTAGCGCCTATTTTATCGGTCAATAATTTCCATCCACTCCAATCATCTTCTGCGCAACCATCTTCAATAGAAAGAATAGGGTATTTTTTGCGCCATCCTGCCCAATAATCCACCATTTGTGCGGCAGTTAATTTATCGCCCGTAGATTTTTTGAAATGATATACTTTTTCATCGGCTAAATAAAATTCACTAGCTGCAGCGTCAATAGCAATATAAATATCTTTTCCTGCCTTGTAGCCCGCTTTATCAATGGCTTGCATCACGGCTTTTATGGCATCTTCGTTATTTTTAAAATCGGGAGCAAAACCCCCTTCATCACCAACGTTCGTGCTCATTTTTTGCGCTTTTAAAACGGCTTTTAAATGATGAAATACTTCGGTTCCCATTTGTAAGGCCTCACTAAAACTTTCGGCTCCTACAGGCATGATCATAAATTCTTGAAAATCGATACCGTTATCGGCATGTGCGCCACCATTTAAAATATTCATTAAAGGAATAGGAAGCGTATTGGCATTTATTCCACCAATATAGCGGTATAACGGCTGATGACATTCTTCGGCGGCAGCTTTTGCAACCGCTAAAGAAACGCCTAAAATAGCGTTGGCCCCAAGGTTGGCTTTGTTTTTTGTGCCATCTAATGCAATTAACGCAGCATCAATAGCACTTTGATCAAAAATATAAGCGCCTTTTAAATTCTCGCGAATAACTCCATTCACATTGTTAACAGCTTTTAAAACGCCTTTGCCCATGTAAGTTTTCTTATCGTGGTCTCTTAACTCAACGGCTTCATGGCTACCGGTGCTTGCTCCCGAAGGAACCGCGGCTCTTCCTAAAATACCGTTTTCGGTAATTACATCTACTTCAATAGTAGGGTTTCCTCTTGAATCTAAAATTTGACGTGCAACAATTGAATTTATATACGACATATTGGCTAAAAATTATGAGCTAAAATTAAGGTTTTTAAGAAAAGGGGGAAATAAATGTTATGAGTATTTTATCGTATTTATCAATGCTTTCTGTAAAAATTTGTTTAAACACCGTTATCAAAATTTACATGTTAAAAACATAAGTTTTGCATTATTTTAGCTGAGGTTCTAACCTATATCTTCGTTAAATGCAGCATCCCATCAAAACGCTGGCCGCACTAGCCTCGCTTTTTCTTATTTTGGGTTTAATGGCTTTTGTTTATCCTAAAGCGGGGATAAGTTTGGGCGGTGGCGTGGTACTCAAATTTCCTGAGCTCGCTGAGCTCCTTCATAAAAAACAACCAAAAAAAGACATTTCAAAAATTTTAGCGCTTGCCGATAAGATCAATGCTAACGATTCTATTGCGGCAAGCGATTCTCCGCAAACAAAGGATACTACTGCCATAAAACTAATCAATACAATTCAGTTTCGCAATAAAGAGTCGCTGGACGCATTTTTTGATGCCCTTTCAATCATTAAAAGCGATCCAAAAAGCATTCGAGTTTTACATTATGGCGATTCTCAAATAGAATGCGACCGCATTACCGATTATTTACGTATGAAACTGCAATCGCAATTTGGCGGAAACGGTCCTGGTTTTGTTTCGTTAATGCCTATTTCTCAAAGCATAACCAATAAAGTAGTGAATGGTTATGGTTGGGATCGCTATCAAACATTTACAAGTAAAGATAAACGCGTAAAACATAATAATTTTGGATTTACCGGTGGTTTTACTCGCTTTACAGGATATAAAACTATTACTGATACAAGTGTGGCTGTTTCAACTAACGTAATCATTAGCACAACAAAATTGGCCGGTACAAATAATTTAGGCTACAAAAAAATAAAATTATTTTATGGAGGGTCTCAAACAAAAACGTGGTGTGAGTTTTATGATGGCCCGGCTTTAAGCAGTGCAGATAGCTTAGAGAAAGGTGGAAATTTTAATATCAAAGAATACAGTGTTGCTACATCATCGCACGAATTTAAATTCAAAGGAAAAGATAGTCCCGATTTTTATGGCATATCTCTAGAGTCGGGCACTGGTGTTTACGTTGATAATATTCCTCAGCGTGGGAGTTCAGGGACTTTCTTCCAGCACATAAATTTTAGCCAACTAAAAAGTTTTTACGATAATTTTAATGTGAAGTTAATCGTTTTACAATACGGCGGCAATGCTTTACCATCGTTGAAGAGCAAAGAGAACGTTACAAACTTTGCAAATTATTTTAACGGACAAATAGCCATCATTAAAAGAGCTGCGCCAAATGCAAGTATTTTGTTCATTGGCCCGGCCGACATGGGTGTTAAAGAAGGAACCGAATATATAACACACCCCATGTTAGAAGATACTCGCAACGCACTGCGCGAAGTAGCATTTAAAAATGGCTGTGCTTTTTTTGATATGTACGACTGCATGGGCGGTTCAAATAGCATGAGTAGTTGGGTAGATGAAAAGTTAGCAGCAGCAGATTATATTCATTTTAGTCCGCAAGGCGCGCGCAAAATTGCAACATTATTGTACTCATCATTGATAACGAACTATAATAACTACGTAAAGACAAAACTTAAAAAATGAAGAAAGTACTCTCTATCATATTAGGTATTTGTTTATCGCACCATTTATTTGCACAATCTGCAGTTGGTACATACTCTTTCATTAAATATGAAGAGAATAGATTGATGTTTGACAAAGACAGCTCTACTTTTATGAACCTGTTCAAAAAAATGAATGAGGTAAATGGTGGTGATATAAAAAAACTTACCATTGCTCATATTGGTGGCTCACACGTGCAAGGCGGAACATGGAGTAATGCATTTTTGGAGGGCTTTCAACATACGTTTAATGTGCAGGGTGGAGGGTATTTTGTTTTTCCGTATAAGTTGGCAAAAACCAATTCGCAGCCATATGCGCGGAGTTTTAGTACAGGGCATTGGAAAAAATGTCGCTGCGTTCAAAAAGATTTTTGTTTGCCTTTAGGAATGAATGGCATGAGCGTGATAACAAATGATAGTGCGAATGTGTTTGGTGTGGAATTAACCAGCAAAGCCGTTTGCAGAAAATTTAACGTGGTAAAGGTGTATCATAATTTCAATTGCAGCTTTGAAATGAATTGCAATATGGAAGCAAAAAAAGAAGATTGTAAAGACGAAGGCTACACAATTTTTGAATTTGATCAATTATTGGATTCGGTAAGCTTTCAACTCATTAGGGCAGATACTTTGGTAAAGGATTTTACTCTGTTTGGTTTTTCGTTGGAAGATAGAACCTCTTCGGGTTTTTATTTGGCTGGTTTGGGAGCTAACGGCGCTTCAAGCAATTCGTTCTTGCGATGTAATTTCTTTGTTTCGCAATTAAAAACTATTCTGCCTGATCTAGTTGTTATTTCTTTAGGTGTAAATGATGTTCAAGGAAAAGGATTTACTAAAAAAGATTTTATTCAGCATTACGATTCGCTAATTCGTAATATTAAAGAAGCTTCGCCAAACTGTGCTATTTTACTCACTACAACAACTGATAATTATATTCGGCGCAGAACTCCAAACAAACGGACAGAAACAGCTAGAGAAGCCTTGTTGGAAGTGATGGCACATCATCAATGCGCAGTTTGGGACATGTACGAGATCATGGGAGGCTTTAAATCTATTACTAAATGGGCCAAAACGGGATTAGCTGCACGCGACAAGATCCATTTTAGCCCTAAAGGATATAAGATCTCGGGCACCTTAATGTTTGAAGCTATATTTAAAAGTTATACAAGTAATCAGAAACTCGTAAACAAATAGAATGGTTAAAACATATTCTCCAGTTTAATCCCGAACAGCCTTTATTGTTCACTCATTTATTTTTTTGGGGATTTTTTGCTGTATGTTTGTTGGGGTATTCATTTATTTACAAGTTAAATAAGGCTCGCTCTATTTATTTATTACTGTTTAGTTTCTTTTTTTATTATAAAACAAATAGTGTTTTCATCTTGCTGTTGATGTTTACTATTGTGAGCGATTTTTGTTGGGGATGGATAATTCATAATTCAACAGATGCTTTCACGCGTAAGGTATTTCTTATTTGTAGCGTATTACTCAATTTAACTTTGTTGTGTTATTTTAAGTACTCATACTTTTTTGTAAGTAGCAGTAATGAGTTGTTTGGCATTTCAGAGCCTTATTTTAATGGGTTTGCCAGCTTTTCAAACACTTTTTTTGGATCTGATTTTAGAGTAGATAAACTCTTAATTCCCATTGGCGTTTCGTTTTTTACGTTTCAATCATTATCGTACACTATTGATGTGTATCGCAATAAAGTTAAACCTGTAAATAATATTTTTGATTACGGATTTTTTGTTTGTTTTTTTCCGCATTTAGTGGCCGGCCCTATTGTAAAAGCTCACGAATTCCTGTATCAGATCTATCAGCCCTATAGCTTAACTAAGCTCGAATTTGGTATGGCCGGATTTTGGATCATAAATGGTTTTGGTAAAAAAATAGTGGCCGATTATGTTGCGGTAAATTTTATTGATCGTGTATTTACAAGTCCGAATTTATATACTGGTTTAGAAGCGGTAATAGCTATTTTTTCTTATTCATTACAAGTGTATATGGATTTTAGCGGTTATACAGATATTGCTATTGGTATTGCATTGCTATTGGGGTATCGCTTAAAAACAAACTTTAAATCGCCCTATAAGGCCCTTAGCACCAGCGAATTTTGGAAGCGATGGCATATTTCTTTATCCAGTTGGTTACAGGAATATTTATACGTTCCCTTGGGAGGAAACAGATCGGGGAGTATAGGGTCTTATATTTGCATCGTTATCATTTCACTTTTTATGGTGTTGTTAAGCGGAAAATTATGGTTATTATTTTTCTTAGCTGGTTTTTTTTTACTATTTATCTCTCTTGCTTTTGCTTTTCCTTCGGTAAAACCGAACATTAACACTAATATCAATTTAATGGTAACCATGTTATTGGGTGGTTTGTGGCACGGTAGCAGTTGGTTGTTTTTAATTTGGGGCGGATTGAACGGAATTGGATTGATCATTCATAAATTTTGGCAAAAAATATCGCCATTCAAAAATAATACAAGTATCCCCATAAAAATAATGTTAATGCTGATCACACTTACGTTCATCAGTTTTACACGTATTTATTTTAGAAGTCCAACTATGGATATTGTGAACGAGATCTATGATAGAATTGGTAATCATTTTTCGTTGTATTTATTTGGGGATATAATTATTGGGTATTGGTCGGTTTTAGTAGTTGTTTTATTGGGTTATCTGATCCATTGGATCCCCGAAACTATTAAGGAAAAGTATCGACACGCCTTTGCAAGTCTTCCCATTCCTGCCATGGTAGCGGTTTGCTGCCTTATTGTGTTCTTGCTCTATCAGATCATGAGTAGCGAAATGCAGCCTTTTATTTATTTTCAATTTTAATGCTTTTTTCCTACACTTTTTCTTATCTTTAAACGTTAACTTTTTGTTTGAGATCCTACAACAAAATAACGCTGATATTGATCTTGTTTCCACTTCTTTTTTTGGGACAGGAAAAATCTGCTGAAAAATTAAATGCGCGATTTGTTATAAGAACCAGCGCCGGAATTCCAAAACCGATCACAAGCAATTTATTTCGTAAATCATTTAATGGGTTTTACGACCTTGGAATATCTTTTAATTTCAGAACCGTTGGTAATTTCTATTTTGGTATTGGTTATCAAAATGTTTTTTTTAAAAATAACGAGTATTTAAAAAGACAAGTTTATAATGCAAGCATACCTTACGACACCCGTTTGTTATCTGATATTCCATTTGTAGCGCTTAGCTACGATAAGTTCTTTAAAAGTAATGCTTACGTTACTTATGGTTTAAGTTATGGATATATTCTTGGCAAATACACAAATGTAAACGAAGATACATCTGCAAAAAATAAACCGCTTATAAGTAATTCTTTTAGTGGTCAATATATTAAACCTGAGGTGAGTTTTAATTTTATTGACAAGGATAATACCTGGGTTTCTTTTTCGGTGAGGGTGAGCTATACAACTCTGTTGTATAATTACGATCCAAAGGCACCGCGTTTCAATCATTTTGAGATCAATAACCCTGATGGGCGCACATATTCTAACAGATATTATATGAGTTGGCTCACAGTAGGATTTGGAATAAATGTTTTATTAGGACGAACTAAGGAATAAAAAATGATTACAGCAGATACACCCATAAAATTTGATAGAAGGAAGTTAAAGGATAGCTCTTTGCTTGAACTTTACATGAATATTTTAAAGCCTCGCATGGTGGAAGAAAAAATGCTTTTACTTTTACGACAGGGCAAAATTGCAAAATGGTTCAGCGGTATTGGTCAAGAAGCAATTAGTGTTGGCGTGGCCTCAGCATTAAATGCCGATGAATTTATTTTACCAATGCATCGCAATTTAGGTGTGTTTACAACGCGTAAAATTCCTTTCAATCGTTTATTCTCTCAGTTTCAAGGAAAGCCCGGTGGATTTACTCAAGGGCGCGACCGCTCGTTTCATTTCGGAACACAGGAATATAAAATTGTGGGAATGATCTCTCATCTTGGCCCACAAATGGGCGTGGCCGATGGTATTGCATTAGCTGATATTTTAAAGAAAGAGAACCAGTCTGCCAGGCAGGCAGGAAAAGTTACTGTAGTATTTAGCGGAGATGGTGGAGCAAGCGAGGGAGATTTTCATGAAAGCATAAATACCGCAGCTGTTTGGAACTTGCCGGTGATATTTATTGTTGAAAATAACGGTTATGGTTTAAGCACACCAAGCAATGAGCAGTTTAAATGTAAGTCGTTTGCCGATAAAGGTATTGGTTACGGTATTGAAGGCATCAGCATTGATGGAAATAATTTATTGAAGGTTTACGAAACAATTAAAACATTGGCAGAAAGTTTACGCGAGAATCCTCGTCCTGTTATTTTAGAATGCGTTACATTTCGTATGCGTGGCCACGAAGAAGCAAGCGGAACAAAATATGTTCCGAAAGAATTATTTGATATTTGGGGAAGAAAAGACCCGGTTCATAATTTCGAAAAATATTTATTAGGCGAAGGTGTTTTAACCGAAGAGATCATTGAGCAATATCGTTCAGAAGTAAAAAAGCAAATCGACGATGGATTAGAAACTGCATTTGCAGAACAAATGCCAAAACCTGATACCGAAAAAGAATTACGCGAATTATTTAAACCTTTTATTGTAGGCGAATCAACTCCTAGTGGTGCAACAACCAATATGCGTTTTATAGACGCTATTAGTAACGCTATGAAATTAGCAATGCGCAAACATTCTAATTTGGTATTGATGGGACAAGATATTGCCGATTACGGAGGTGTTTTTAAAATAACCGAAGGCTTTGTTGAAGAGTTTGGTAAAGCAAGAGTGCGCAACACACCGCTTTGCGAAAGTGCGATTTTAGGAATCGGTTTTGGTTTATCAATTAACGGACATAAAGCCATGGTAGAAATGCAGTTTGCAGATTTTGTGAGTGAGGGCATGACTCAAATTGTAAATAATTTAGCAAAAAGTTATTACCGTTGGGGACAAAATGCAGATGTAGTTGTTCGTATGCCAACCGGCGCGGCTGTTGCATCAGGGCCGTTTCATTCGCAAAGCAATGAAGCTTGGTTTTTTAAAACACCAGGTTTAAAAATTGCCTATCCCGCTTTTCCTTCTGATGCAAAAGGATTATTGCTAACTGCTTTTGACGATCCTAATCCAGTAATGTTTTTTGAGCACAAAGCACTTTACCGCAGTATTACTGAAGATGTAGCTGATGAGTATTATAATATTCCGTTTGGAAAAGCAAAATTATTAAAGCATGGCACTGATTTAACCATTGTAACCTACGGTTTAGGGGTGCATTGGGCTTTAGAATTACTAAATACGAATAGTGATATTGCTGCTGATTTGATTGATTTAAGAACGCTTGCGCCATTGGATATGGAAACGATATACGAATCGGTAAAACAAACCGGAAAAGTGATCATATTGCATGAAGATACCTTAACAGGTGGAATAGGAGGAGAGATAGCAGCCTTGATAAATGAACACTGTTTTGAATATTTAGATGCTCCTGTAATGCGAGAAGGAAGTTTGGATACGCCGGTGCCTATGAATGCTGACCTTGAGCAAAATTTTTTACCTAAAGAACGATTTAAGGACAAGGTTTTGAAACTAATGAAGTACTAGAAGTACGATTTACGAA
>JAWXAS010000129.1:0-2726 GCA_034439635.1 Bacteroidota bacterium
AAGCAAGTCCTGAAATTACTGTCAATATTATTAATTCCTTCATCAATTATTTCGTTTCGTTGTCTGTCTGTTGTGTCGTCATAGCCTGACCGCTAACGGCTTGCGGCTAAAAGAAGTGGCGGATTTGGAATACTAAACTGTCTATACCCACCAAACTTTATTAGTTGCACAAATGTTTGTATTCGCACTTCGCCCGCCATTTTTTTTAGGTGCGGTTATGGGCTGGTTTTTATCTATTCTTTTGTCGTATAATATTTAATTTCTGATATTTCGTTTCCTAAATTAACTACAATATGTGTCCGTTTGTTATGGTCCGAAAAGTCTGAAGATTTGTAAACTACAATAGCGAGTTCAGATAAGTCGTCCGTTATATTGAAAGATTTCTCCTTAAGTATTTTTATTAAGCGTTCTTCTGATGTATGATTTTGAATTTGGTCAAGGTGTAAACCATAAATAATTATCAGTTTTTTCATAGGATAGATATGCATTTTCAATTTAGTTTATTGTTCGTAAAATTCAGAGTTTAAAAATGTTTCTATTTGTTTTTTAAATGCACTTCTTGCACTATGATGAAATATTCCGCTAATTAGTCCGCCAAAAAACACTCTTGCGAAAAAATTTGGAACATAGGTAAGCGAACTTACTCCGTCTGCGTAGAAGGATACTCTTATTCCAACAAATGCATCTTTGTCGATGTCTAACCACTTTTTATTGCTGTCGATAATGTTTGAACGAACAGTCACTGTGATATGAGATGATAGTTCCTTTCGTAATTTTTCGGCAGCTAATTCGATTGTGAAATTGTTTTTAATTTTCATATTATTTTATTTTGAGATTGATTTTATTATTAGAACAATTATAAAGAAGATTGCACCAACTGCGATAGCCATTAAAGCTGTCTTAAAAAATGTTCCAAATCCAATTACGGAACTGTCGCGAAATTCAATTACCATTTCATGAACATTTCTGATGGCTTGTTTCTTTGCATTCTCCATCCATTTTTTTAATAGTTCATCGTCAAATTGATAGGTTGTGTATTCTTCTTTTGGTTTTTCGGTTTTCTTTTCATACGATTTATTTTCAGTGGCTCTTTCCTGCTCTTGCTTTTTCTGTTCGTAATGCTCTTGTTTCGGCTCTTCTTTTTTCTTTTCCTCTCGGAATTTATTAAATTTTATATACTCTCTGTCGTAGCGACTACGGGCATCGTCATCATTTAGGATTAAATACGCTTCATTAATTTCCTGCATTTGCTTTGTAGTGTCAACACCGTGATTTTTGTCGGGATGCCACTTAACTGCTGCTTTTTTATAAGCGGATTTTATTTCAGCTTTGGTCGCAGGACCAACGATTTCCAATATTGCGTAATAATCCGTAAACATTTTTAGTCTTTATTCAGTTTGTCTTTGTTTTTAAAAATATCTCCTTCGCCTTCGACAGGTCGTTTTTTCCATATTGCAACAATGCCAAGTATTGCTGCTATGAAAAGGCCTATACTCGGGAGAACTGTAATGTATGGCCATAGCCCCATACAAAGAAACCCGATAATAAATAATACAATTGATAAAATCACTTTTACTGCTGTGTTCATACTTTTAGTTTTAATTATGGTTTTATAAGGCTCATTAATGATACTTCATAAACTGTATTTGACATGTAAGTTATATGAAGTGCGTAATTTGAGTAAGAATATTTATCCCAGTACATCACAGGTTCTCCTAAAAATTCACCACCACCTCCGCTTTTGGTTGGGCTTCCAGCCTTGATATGCACATCAGCTTTACTCATACCCCAAGATAAATTTTTAGGTAACTGACCATTAAAAGCACTAAATTTTGAGTTCTTCTTGTAATGGAAGAAGATAGTATGAACTTTATCCTTAATAATTAGTATTTCAATTCCCGTTTTATAAAAAGAAAGGTATTTCCATCCATTTTGCATTGGGTCACTTGAAATAGGGCTTTCATCTATGGAATTGATTAAAGATTTATATTCTGCCGATGAAGTTGATTTATCAATAACGCTTGAATAATTAGTTTGAGAGTATGTCACAGCATTCGACATTGACACAATTAAAAGGAGAATAATAAATGATTTCATTTTTTGTTAATTTTTTCACCTACTCGTTTGGCTTTTCGGTTTCGCCCCGTTTTATATGGTTGCTGGTCTCCAAATTCTATTTTAATACTTTTACAGTTTTAATTTTATGGATTACATTTTTGTCTAAAGCAAATTGACCATTCATTATTATTTGTATCTCTACCATCTAAATTATATGGTATTGTAGCTAAGCAGTCTTCGGTAACAACGGTTGTGCCACAACCAACATGCCCCAAAACAGTATAGGTTGTATTCCCCCAATAAATAATTGCGTAAAGATTAGTCGCTTCCATTTTTTTACCGAGTTCAGCACCCGAAAGAAATGTAACATTCACGCTCTCATATTTAGACCAAGTTCCATATTGTTTATAGCGAACGTAACAATTTAAGGTAACTTTTGCACTCAAATTTAAACCGATAGCTGTAAATAAAAATGCCAATATTATTCTTTTCATTTGTGTGTAAATTTTATTTTCCTACTCATTTGGCTTTTCGGTGTCGCCCCGTTTTTTTTGTGGTCGCTGGTCTCCACAATATATTTCTGTCAGGAATTAGATTCAAGATGTGTCAGTCCGAATTGTCGGTCGATGTTTTCTGTCCCGCTATGTCTATTAAACTTGCCCATAACG
>JAWXAS010000130.1:0-5346 GCA_034439635.1 Bacteroidota bacterium
ACCCCGCAGTGCGACAAACATAGCAAAGGACAAACAAGCTTGAAGTGATAGCCCGATAAGGCGCCCAAATAATAAAAATACTTTTTGAGGTTCGACTAGATATAACCACTTCGTACTTTAAATCCGCTTACACTCTTATCGTGCTGGTACCAGGCCAGTTTATTTCCGTTAGGAGATAACTGTAATTCACTACCTCATGCATAAAACATAACTAATTCTATATCAATAATTAAATGGAATTAAATAGAAACGACTGGAACCAGTTGTATTCCTGAGTGAAGTCGAAGGACTGCCTCTAAAACGCACTAAAGCCCATTTGCACAGCATCAAATAATTCCAGACCTTTACTAAGCGGAAATGAAGAAAAAAGTTGAAATATTATCACCAGCCAAAAATCTAGTTCAAGGAATGGGGGCCATTAATGCCGGGGCTGATGCCGTGTATATTGGCGCGCCACAATTTGGCGCCCGAAGCAATGCCACCAACTCAGTAGAAGATATTGCAGAATTGGTGCAATATGCTCATCTTTTTAAAGCGCGCGTTTTTGTGGTTGTAAATACAATTTTGTACGATAACGAATTAGAAGATTGCAAAAAGTTAATCCACGAATTATACGCTATTGGGGTTGATGCCTTAATTGTGCAAGACATGGCCGTGTTGGAAATGGATCTTCCTCCAATTTTAATTCACGCCAGCACACAAGCTAATAATCGCGATCCAAAGCATGTAAAGTTTTTGGCAGATGCCGGAATGAAACGTGTGGTATTAGCAAGAGAATTAAATTTAGATCAAATAAAGGATATACATCAAGCCACTGATGTAGAATTAGAATTTTTTGTATCAGGGGCCTTGTGCGTTTCGTTTAGTGGTAATTGTTATATGAGTGTTGCAAATGGTGAGAGAAGCGCAAACAGAGGTTCTTGCGCTCAAAACTGCCGTTTACCTTATAACTTAGTGGATGGAACTGGTAAAACCTTAATCGCAAACAGTCATTTATTATCTATTAAAGATCTTGATCTAAGCGATCAATTGCCAAGTTTAATTGAAGCGGGTATTACCTCATTTAAAATAGAGGGTCGTTTAAAAGATATGGTGTATGTAAAAAACAATACATCCTACTTACGAAAAAAATTAGATGTGTTTTTAGAAACTAGCGATCAATATGTAAAAGCATCTTCCGGAAGAACGTTCTACAACTTCGAAGCCGAAATGGATAGAAGTTTTAATAGAGGTTATACCGATTATTTTGTAAACCAACGCACCGAAAAAATTGGTTCGTGGGAGAGTCCTAAATCACAAGGGCAATTGATTGGTAAAGTGATTGAAACCAAAGCCAACGGTTACGTGATAGAAAATTATGAGAAATTAAATAATGGTGATGGGCTTTTTTTTATTAATGAAGAAGGCGTGCCGGATGGGATGCAAATTAATAGTATTGTAAATAATATTGTGGTGCCCAACACTTTTAAAACATTAAAAGCCGGAACAACTATTTTTAGAAACTCGGATGCCTCGTTTAATAAATTAGTAGAAAGAGAAGACAGTGCCATTAGAAAAATTGGCGTGATCTTAAAATTTACTGAAAGCGCGGATGGTTTTAAATTAGAAGCCAATGATGAAGATGGGCATAGAAGTGTTACTAGTTTTGTATCAGAAAAAGAATTAGCAAAAAGTGAGGAATCAACTATTCCTAATATCAAAAAGAACCTTGCTAAAACAGGCAATACACCATTTATTGTTGATGA
Organism: Bacteroidota bacterium; assembly: GCA_034439635.1. Lineage (GTDB taxonomy): Bacteria > Bacteroidota > Bacteroidia > B-17B0 > Aurantibacillaceae > Aurantibacillus. The sequence goes on from JAWXAS010000130.1 coordinate 1,746, forward strand.
TATTGTAATTGAGTTTTCGGGGAATTGGTTTTTGCCAATTTCAAAAATAAATGAAAGCCGAAGAATTGTATTAGAACAATTAAGAGATATTCGTGTTAAAGAATATCAGAGAGAAGAATTTCAAATTAAAAAAACAGATCACCCCTACCCTGTTTCTAGTTTAGATTTTACGTACAATGTAGCCAATCCAATGGCGCGTGAATTTTACAAACGCCATGGCGTTACCGAAATTGAAAAAGCATTTGAATTGCAATGGGACCCGGGTAAATCGCGGGTTATGACCACCAAATATTGCGTAAAATACGAATTAGGAAAATGTGCCAGATTTCAGAGAGATACCATGGGCGAAAAAGTTATTGAGCCCTTAACACTAAAGCATGGCACAAACGAATACAAATTAAAATTCAACTGCAAACCTTGCGAAATGGAAATTTGGGAAAAAGACGCAGAGCTTGAATTTGAGGATGAAGATTGAACTGTGGTTTTGTTATCCTGATCGAAGCCGAAGGACAGCCTCTCATAAAAAGTACTTATATTAGATGTATGCAAAATCAAATAACCTTTCAATTCATCAGCGAGCCCGGCGATGTAAATTACGGTGGTAAAGTACACGGAGGCGCTGTGATGAAATGGATTGATCAAACGGCTTATGCTTGTGCAAGTAGTTGGGCTGAAGGATATGCTGTAACCGTTTACGTTGGCGGCATCCGTTTTTTTAAACCTATACAAATTGGTGATCTTGTAAAAGTAAGTGCCCGAGTGGTACATACAGGCACAACAAGCATGCATATTGCTTGTGATGTATTTAGCCGGCCAATTACCGGCGAAAAATATCAAAAAACCACACATTGTATTATTGTTTTTGTAGCTGTTGATGAAAACGAAAAAACAAAAACTGTAAAAAAATGGGAGCCTCATACCGATAGAGAATTAGCGCAGCAAAAATATGCCATGCGATTAATGGACCTACGAAAAGGAATTGAGGAAGAGATGAAACCGTTTTTAGAGGATTATTTTTAGAGATTTAGAGACAGAAACCACACAGATCTGTGTTTATGTTAGGCGTTTAGTTGAGCTGCGGGTGGTCTGTGTAAAACTCTGTGAGGCCGCAGGCCTCTGTGATTTTGTCATCCTGAGTGAAGTCGACGGACTGCCTCTAACCCACCTCTCGTATAAAATATTTACCACTCCCCTATTTTTAGCTTCTTTTCACAATAAAAATTCCTAACTTACTTACGTAAATTATACTTATGAAAAAATACATTTTATTGTCGGCTGCACTTGTTGCAAGCATTCAATTTTCAAATGCTCAGGAAGAAGATAAGTTTCAATGGTTGGAAGAAGTTGACAGCAAAAGATCGCTTGAATGGGTAGAATCTCAAAATAAAGCAACATTTGATCTATTAAGCAAACAACCCATTTATCAAAATGTATACGATAAAAGTTTAGAAGTTTACAATTCAATAGATAGAATTGCCGCGCCAAGTATTTACGGAAACTATATTTACAATTTTTGGCAAGATCAAACAAATCCAAGAGGGATCTTACGTAGAACAACAAAAGAGGACTACTTGAGCGGAAACCCGAAGTGGGAATTAGTTTTGGACATTGATGAATTATCTAAAAAAGATAATATCAAATGGGTATATAAAGGTTCTGATGCCCTTTATCCTAAATACGAACGCTTTTTAATGAATCTTTCAAATGGTGGTGGAGATGCTATAACTGTAAAAGAATTTGATGCTGTAAAAAAAGAATTTATAAAAGATGGCTTTGTAATGCCTGAAGCAAAAGGTAGTTTAAGTTATTTAGACGAAAATACAGTAATCGTTTCTACCGACTTTGGAAAAGGAACCATGACTACTTCTGGGTATGCTCGCCAAGTAAAATTATGGAAACGCGGAACTGCTTTAAAAGATGCAAAACTTATTTTTGAAGGGAAAGAAACCGATGTATGGGCATCTGGATTTAATATGCGTGATGGTGCTAAAAAACATTTGTTCTTAAGTCGCGGTATTACTTTTTACACATCTGAATCCTCTGTAATGGTAAACGACAAATTAGTAAAATTAAATATTCCTGAAGATGCAGATATTTCTGACCTGATAAACGATCAGATTGTTGTAAGTTTAAAATCCGATTTGATCATCAATACTGATACATTTAAGCAAGGTTCGCTGATAAGTTATAATTTCAGCAAGCTCTTACTAGGTAAAAGCGATGTACAACTGATCTATAAACCTGATGAGTTTTCAAGTTTATCTGGAGTAGCAAGTACAAAGAATAAACTTTTGGTTTGTATACTTAACAATGTAAAAAGCGAACTTTATATTTATGCATTTGATAAAACTTGGAACAAAACAAAAGTGAGCGCTCCAGATTTTGGAGCTATTAGTTTAGGTGCTACTGATGAAAATTCAGATCAGTACTATTTCTATTTTCAAAATTTCTTAACGCCATCATCGCTTTTTGTTGCTGATGCAGCAGCTAATACTACCAAAACATTTAAATCTTTACCTGCTTATTTTGACGCAAGTAAATATGCTGTTGAACAAATAAAAACCAAATCAAACGATGGAACAATGATCCCATACTTTATTGTTTACCGAAAAGATTTTGAGATGAATGGCAAAAACCCAACTCTACTTTATGCTTACGGAGGTTTTGAATCATCTATGCTCCCTTATTACTCAGGTGTAATGGGGAAAGGTTGGTTAGATAATGGCGGTGTGTATGTATTAGCAAATATTCGTGGAGGAAGTGAGTACGGACCAAAATGGCATCAAGCAGGTTTAAAAGAAAAACGCCAGAACATTTATAATGATTTTCATTCGGTGGCGCAAGATCTTATTACACGCAATGTGGCTTCTGCAAAAACATTAGGTATTATGGGCGGAAGTAATGGTGGTTTATTAATGGGTGTTTCATTCACGCAACGTCCTGATTTATATAATGCAGTTGTTTGTCAAGTTCCTTTATTAGATATGAAGCGTTACAATAAATTATTGGCAGGTGCCAGTTGGATGGGCGAATATGGCGATCCTGATACAAAAGATTGGGATTTTATTAAAAAATATTCTCCATATCAAAATTTAAAAAAGGACATGAAATATCCTGAAGTGTTTTTTACAACATCAACTAGAGATGATCGTGTTCACCCAGGTCATGCTCGTAAAATGGCAGCTAAAATGATAGATATGGGATATAAGATCTATTATTACGAAAATACAGAAGGTGGTCATGCCGGCTCATCAACAAACGAACAACGCGCAAAAACTGCTGCTTTGCAATATTCGTATTTAATGATGAAGTTGAAGGGGTAATTCACTTTATTTAAAAATAGGCCTATTCCTTTTTATAAATTTTTTCAACCTCTTTTACCCAATACTTTATTTCTAATTAGTCGTCCCTCAAAAACTCTGTAAGCCTTGTTATTATTGAGTTTGTTTAAAAATAGTGCGATAAAAGTCTACAGAAAAAAGTATTAAAAAAGCGGCAGATTTTTTTAAGTGTAAATTAAACCCTAATGCTGCGCCCGGGATAGAACGAAAAGCCTTGTTTAGGGCTTTGCTTAATGTTTGCGCAACGAGTAGACTTCGCT
>JAWXAS010000131.1:0-20969 GCA_034439635.1 Bacteroidota bacterium
ACCCCGCAGTGCGACAAACATAGCAAAGGACAAACAAGCTTGAAGTGATAGCCCGATAAGGCGCCCAAATAATAAAAATACTTTTTGAGGTTCGACTAAGTAATATATTGTATAATTTACTATTTGATCATATGATGTTTTTCTTGTGCTTGTTGCCTTTTTTAAGGCATCAATGGGATGAATATATAAGTTTATCGCATTTTTAAAATGTCTTTTTAATCCCTCAATATTTATACTACTTAAATCCAACTTTTCTATTCGTCAAAAAAGCCCCACATTTCTGCAGGGCTTTTCAAATTATTTAATTTTTTTAACTCTACGATCCACACGCTTCGCAATCTTCTGGGTTGTCCAGAGAGCATGCTAACTGTGCTTGTTGTTCGTCAAAGCTTAATACGTGTTCTTGTCCGCGCTCTACTAATAAAGCATCTTCGTTTCCTAAGATAGCCGGTTTAGTTAATGCGCCTTGATCAACCGTAAACTTAATGGCATCAGCCGCAGCTTTTGTACGTAAGTAATACATGCCTGTTTTTAATCCTTTTTTCCATGAGTAAAAGTGTGCGCTACTCATTTTTGCAAAGTTGGCATCTTGTATAAATAAGTTCAATGATTGCGATTGGTCAATATAAGCACCACGGTCGGCGGCCATATCAATTATAGTACGTTGTTTAATTTCCCAAACTGTTTTGTAGATCTCTTTGATATTTTGTGGGATCTCAGGAATATCTTGCACCGAACCATTTGCCGAAATGATCTTGTTCTTTAAATTCTCATTCCAAATTCCTAGTTTTACAAGGTCGCGTAATAAATGCTTGTTCACTACCACAAATTCTCCGCTTAATACACGGCGAGTGTAAATGTTTGAGGTATATGGCTCAAAGCACTCATTGTTTCCTAAAATTTGAGATGTGCTTGCAGTTGGCATTGGCGCTAATAATAATGAATTACGCACACCATGTAGTTTTATTTCTTCGCGTAAAACATCCCACTCCCAACGTGGGCTTGGTGTTACATTCCACATATCTTGTTGGAAAATACCTTTACTTATTGGCGAACCTTCGTACGATTCGTAAGCTCCATCTAATTTTGCAAGATCTTTACTTGCTGTTAATGCTGCAAAGTAAATAGTTTCAAAAATCTCTGAATTTAATTTTTTAGCTTCTGCGCTTTCAAACGAATAACGCATTAAAATAAACGCATCCGCCAAACCTTGCACACCTAATCCAATTGGGCGGTGGCGCATGTTCGAGTTACGTGCTTCAGGAATTGGGTAATAATTACGATCAATTATTTTATTTAAGTTACGTGTTGCTGCGTAAGTAATCTCAAATAATTTATTGTGATCAAACGTTCCGGTTTTCTCATCCACAAAACGCGGAAGAGCAATACTTGCTAAATTACAAACTGCTACTTCATCAGCGCTGGTGTATTCTATGATCTCGGTACATAAGTTACTCGACTTGATGGTGCCCAAATTTTGTTGATTTGATTTTGAGTTTGCAGCATCCTTAAATAACATATAAGGATTTCCTGTTTCAATTTGTGCTTCAATAATAGCAGCCCACAATTCGCGCGCTTTAATTTTCTTACGGAATTTTCCTTCTGATTCGTATTTTGTATATAAGGCATCAAATGCTTCGCTGTGGCAATCGCTTAAGCCCGGGCATTCGTTAGGGCACATTAAACTCCACTCGCCTTCAGCTTCTACACGTTTCATAAATAGATCCGGGATCCAAAGTGCAGTAAATAGATCGCGTGCACGCATTTCTTCTTTACCGTGATTTTTACGAATGTCTAAGAAATCGTAAATATCGGCATGCCATGGCTCTAAATATACAGCAATAGAACCTTTACGTTTTCCGCCGCCCTGATCTACATAACGTGCTGTTTCGTTAAACACTTTCAACATTGGAATAATTCCGTTGGATGTTCCATTAGTTCCTTTAATGTATGAACCTGTTGCACGTACATTGTGAATGCTAATTCCAATTCCACCGGCACTTTGAGAGATGCGAGCACATTGTTTTAATGTATCGTAAATTCCATCAATGCTATCTTCTTTCATTTGCAATAAGAAGCATGAACTCATTTGTGGTTTTGGCGTACCGGCATTAAATAACGTTGGTGTTGCATGAGTAAACCAACGTTCGCTCATCATATTATATGTAGCAAGTGCACTTTCAATTTCGTTTTTGTGTATCCCAACGGCTACACGCATAAGCATATGTTGTGGACGCTCGGCAACTTTACCGTGCATCTTTAAAAGGTAAGAGCGTTCTAATGTTTTAAATCCAAAATAATCGTAACCAAAATCGCGATCATATATAATAGACGAATCTAACAATTGTGCATTGTCCATTACGATCTTGTAAACATCATCGGCAATTAATGATGCGCGCGTATTTGTTTTAGGATCGATGTAATTATAAAGTTCTTCAATTGTTTTTGAAAATGACTTAATTGTGTTTTTGTGTAGATTACTAACCGCAATGCGCGACGCCAATAAAGCGTAATCGGGGTGACGCGAGGTTAAACCCGCCGCAGTTTCAGCAGCAAGATTATCTAATTCGGATGTAGTAACGCCATCGTACACACCATCAATTACTTTTTTAGCCACTAGGATAGAATCCACATGTGACGGATCTAAGCCATAGCTTAGCTTTTGAATACGGGCAGTGATCTTATCGAATTTAACCGACTCACTAGTGCCATCTCTTTTAATTACAAACATACGCCTTAAGTTTTTTTATTGGTTTTTGAGTTTTTTGAGTTATTTAGAATACACAAGTTACTTTCTAATTCTGCGTTTTAATTTCTTCAATTTTAATTTAATTAACAATCGTTCGGTTAATTACATCTACCTGATTTCCTTACATTTAGGGGCTAAAACCTCCAGTACAAGACGGTGTCTTGTTAAACGATTAGGGTCGTAAGATAGGTGTGGATTATTAACTGACGAATTTCATGCGTTTAAAAGTCTTCATCTAACTTAAACACATTGTTTTCTTCACTTCTGCCCATAACGCCGGCCTTTTGATACTCGGCCACGCGTTTTTCAAAAAAGTTGGTTTTCCCTTGGAGTGAAATCATTTCCATGAAGTCAAAAGGGTTTGAAGCATTGTAATATTTGTTACAACTCAAGGCAACCAACAATCTATCGGCACAGAATTCGATGTATTGACACATCAAATCAGAGTTCATTCCAATGAGTTTCACAGGAATTGCGTCAACTACAAATTTCTTTTCAATCATAACAGCATCAATAATAATTTTAGTTACCTGCTCTTGTGGTAACTGATGTTTTAGATGCTGTGCATATAATAAGCACGCAAAATCGCAATGTAATCCTTCATCACGACTTATAAGCTCATTACTAAAGCTCAAGCCGGGCATTAAGCCACGTTTCTTCAGCCAAAATATGGAACAAAACGAACCAGAGAAGAAAATACCTTCAACGGCAGCAAAAGCAATTAATCGCTCAGCAAAAGATCCATTATTGATCCAACGCAAAGCCCAATCTGCTTTCTCTCCCACGCAAGGCACAGTATCTACGGCATGTAGAAGTCTGTCTTTTTCAACCGGGTCTTTAATATATGTATCTATTAATAAGGAATAGGTTTCAGAGTGAATGTTCTCCATCATGATCTGATAACCATAGAAGCAACGCGCCTCAGGATATTGAACCTCATTTAAGAAATTGATAGCAAGGTTTTCATTTACTATACCATCGCTAGCTGCAAAAAATGCTAATACGTGTTTTATAAAATGTCTTTCGTTATCATTAAGCTTATTATTCCAGTCAGAAATATCAGAAGAAAGATCGATCTCTTCGGCTGTCCAAAAGCTGGCCTCCGCCTTTTTATACATCTCCCAAATATCTTTGTATTTTATCGGGAATAGTACAAATCGGTCCTTGTTCTCGACTAAAATTGGTTCGTTCATAGTGCGTTTCTATTTATTAGTGGTTAAAATTTCGTTAGGCTTTTGGCCGATTACAAATATTCGTATAAATCGAGTCAATTCCTTGTCAAATGAATTAACACAAGCACCGAGTTTTAAACACAAAGCAAAGTTACCCAATATCAGTTGAAGACCTTAAAAGGATTGACTCCCAAACCCTTAAAAAAAATTAAAAAATTACTGACGCTTAAGTTTGATTTATTCGGGTATTTTTTCTAGAAGTACTATAATTGGCCTAAAATATGCCTGAATATGGCATTTTTAGGGCTTTTTTTTGCTTTGGACTGTAACTTTTAAACGAGTTTAGGCGTAAAACCCATTGAATGGCAAGATGGATACTCACGACCTTATAGCAGCACTAAGCAAAAACGATCTTAAAGTAAAAAGAGATCTGTTTGAGCAGAATTATGAACTAATGAGCAGCATTGCTTTGCGCTTTAGTAAAAATGAAGAACAAGCTAAGCTATTATTAATAGATTCATTTGACAAAACCTTAAATGCCTACGTTAACTATAAAGGCAAAAATGTTCCGGTTTTTGGTCACTTTTTAAAAGTCGAATTTATTACTGGGGCCATTAATTTTATTAAATCAATTCGCAGTGAGTATTATGTAGCCTCTACCGTTTTGGCAACTAGCGAGCGCGATAAGAATTTTAACCTATTTGAAAGTGGCGAGATCATTGATCATAACGCCATAGAAACGCCGGTACTTGTAAAATCACTTCAAGAATTGGTACCTTCGCAACGATTGGTGTTTAATTTACATGTTATAGACGGATTTGAACTCATAACCATTAGCGAAATGCTAGAAGCCAGTGAGCAAACTGTAAAAAGCAATTTAGAGAAAGCACGTTTCAACTTGCAAAAGAATATTGAAAAAAATAACCGAACAGTAAAACATGAGCAGGCACTTTAATTACGAGATAGACGAGCGCAGAGTTAAAGATCTGTTGCTGGGAAATAGCATGTCCTTTTCGGAAGATGTTTGGAATGACTTTTTGCAAAAAACCAAACCTATTGAAAAGGTAAGCAAGCTTCCTAACTTTAAAATAAATTTAGCCATCAGCCGCAGTGTTTTACTTACAGGCGCGTTTATTTTGCTTATTGGAAGTTTTACCTTAGTAATAGCTAAGTTTGTTGACTTTAGCTCTACCAAGTCGAATACCGAAAATTTAAGAGAAGTAAAGCCTGATCCTAATAATTATAAAATAGCCAACGCTGTTCCGGTTAAAAAAGAAGCAAAACCAACTGCTACACTTGCTGCCGTAACAAATACTATTGCCGCTTCCGTTCCAAGCATGGCCATTCCAACATCTACTACAAATTATATAGCCGGCCAAACAAACACCTACTCTTCTACTAACTCACAAAACTCTACAAATAGTGGCGGATCCAATAATATGATAGCGCGCACTAACCCCGACACTTCTGTTTCAAACACGGGCAAAAAGGATTCTACGATCACAAACACTACTCAACCTTTCCGTAAAAAGAAAAAGAAAGAAGTGGAAGTTTTAGAAACAAAACCACTTACCACCGAACTACCTACCACCGCCAACGAAGAGCCTGAGTTGGAATTGAAATAAGTTACAGCTACGCTTCTTACGTTTTAGCCGCTAATTTCACGTATTAACATCCATCAAAACGCACATGCGTTACACACAAATTAGTGATAATTCGTGGCTAAGAAAATGGCAATTGACTACTTATCGTTTGTAAACACAACTTTCTTTTTGAAATAGTAATTGATATTGAGATATGGGTGATCTATATCGTAAAAAATAAAATTATCCTGGCCCATTCTTATGATCTTAAAGCGTGTTGGAACATAATCCATTGTTGTTGGTTTCAAAAAAAACTTTTGGATCTTGATCACGCTATCTTTTGCATTAATATGCACACGTCCAATAGCAGGGCCAAAATACCCCATCTTTGCCGATTGCAAAATATCCCAATCGTAAAACATTACGGTATCGGTTTGGTTTAACTTGATCTTGGTCTTTTTTAATTCCGCTTTTTCTTCGGGTGATAATTCGCTCACCAATTTCAAATTAAAACCCCTGTACTTAAATTTATTAGTTAAGGCCGTATCGGTATTATACAATTTACCTGTTCCGTTTTTACAAGCCATTAAACTATAAGTGGCGCCAGTTGTTCTTAAAACCTCGCAATTTACCTGTGCATTTGTATTGAACACAGAAACAGTAAACAGTAAAAGAAAAAAACGGTTCATATATTTATTTTTTTAATTTTCCCCAAACTCCTAATGGCAATTTAACACCGCTTTTGGCGGACAAAAATAATTCTCCTACGGTTAAGGCCGATTTATTTTTAGTAGCAAACGGTTTCAATAAATTTTCAGGTATCATTGCCGAAAATCCTAAAGAGTATGCATTAAGTATCAATAAATGTTTTTCTTTATCTAATAATTGCAAAACGCTTTCCATCATTTCGTGAATATTCTCTTCAAGCTTCCATTTCTCGCCGTTTGGTCCATGCCCATAAGCCGGAGGATCTAAAATAATTCCTTGATACGAATTTCCACGACGAATTTCCTTTTTTACAAACTTTAAAGCATCATCAATTAACCAACGAATATTATCCAACTTCGAACGTTGCATATTATCATTGGCCCAATTCACTACTTGTTTGATACTATCCACATGCGTAACATCAGCACCAGCCGCTCTTGCAGCCAAAGATGCACCACCTGTGTAGGCAAATAAATTTAAAAATTTTGGTTTACTTAAAGGTATTAACTGATCATAGATCACGTCCCAATTTACTGCTTGCTCAGGAAAAACACCAACGTGCTTAAATGCTGTTAAACCAAGGCGCAACACAATTTCCTTTGCGTCTTTTGATTTTTGCCCACCCATTTTATATTTGATCTCCCATTGCTCTGGCATACGCTTTAGCATTTTCCATTCGCCATTACTGCTCGACTTTGGAATAAATTTTACATGCGCTTGTTTTAACCAATCGGCTTCGCTGTAAATTTTTGGCCACAAAGCTTGTGGTTCGGGACGAATAGTAACATATTCTCCAAAACGTTCGAGTTTTTCAAAATTGCCGCAATCGATGAGTTCGTAATCTTTCCAGTTCTGTGGGCTAAGTAATTCCATTACACAAAGAAACTGAAAAAGGAATATGCAAACGACATACAAAAGGTAATTAGTAAAGGCTAAATTGTTAATAAATGTATATTCCGTTAAAATATGAGGCATTTAAAAGCCATATTTTTAATAAAATTTATTTCATGTCCAAAAGTGGAGGCTCATCCTTTGTTGCAATTGTTACTGTATTTTTCTTTTGGGGGTTTTTAGCGGCCTCAAACGGTATATTCATTCCATTTTGTAAAACACATTTTACTCTTTCTCAATTTCAATCACAATTAATAGATAGTGCGTTTTACGGTGCCTATTTTATTGGTTCTTTATTGCTGTATATTTTTTCTCTACAGCTAAACACTGATATCATCAACAAAATAGGTTACAAAAAAACAATTGTATACGGCTTGCTCGTTTCTATTGTAGGAGGTTTGTGCATGATACCCGCGGTAAACTCAGGTTCTTTCGCTTTTATACTCGTTGCATTTTTTATCATTGCTTTAGGATTTTCATTACAACAAACATCTGCCAATCCTTTGGTATTAAATATTGGCGATCCGGCAACAGGCTCGCATCGTTTAAATTTTGCAGGTAGCATAAATTCATTTGGTACAACCATTGGTCCTATTTTAATTAGTTTTGTTTTATTTGGAAAAGCCATGGCCTCTGCAGCCGATAAAGAAAGTGCTTCCCTCTCTTCAATAAATATTTTATATGTTATTTTGGTTATTGCATTTGGCGCGGCCGCAATAATTTTAAATTTTACCCAAATACCCAAATTAAAAATTGAGGAAAGCGATAGCACCATGAAAATATTAAAAGCGCCTTTATTCTTTATAATAGGCACACTTGTGTTTTTGATTGCGGTATTTCTTTATTTCGGATTTACGGTGGTTAACACAAATCAAAGTCAGTTTTTATTCCTTAGTTTGTTTGCATTATTTTTAATAGTACTCACAGGTATTTTATTATTGCAATACAAAAAAATAAAAAGAGAAGATCGCCTTGAAACAAAAGCATATCCGCAAGTATTGTTGGGAATGATAGCCGTATTTGTTTATGTTGGCGTTGAGGTTTCTATTCAAAGTAATTTAGGTTCGCTTTTAAAACTTCCTGAGTTTGGAGGATTGCAAGATTCAGAGATCAGTCCTTTTATTTCAATATACTGGGGGAGTTTAATGATAGGGCGTTGGACAGGTTCTCTTGGTGCTTTTCAAATGAAAAGATCGCTTAATATTATCCTAACACTTGTAATTCCGTTTCTAGCTTTAAGTTTGGTTTTATACATGAATCATTTAAGTGGTGCCGACGCAAGTAAATTTTTTAGCTACAGCATTTGCGTTTTACTTTTGGTGCTCGCTTTTTTTATGGGTCAACAAAAACCTGCATTAACGTTAATGATATTTGGCACACTAGGAACTATAGCCATGCTGATAGGTTTATTTACAACAGGTACATTAAGTGTTTACGCATTTTTAAGTGGTGGTTTATTTTGTTCGATCATGTGGCCTTGTATTTTTTCATTGGCAACCGCGGGTTTAGGAAAATATACCAGCCAAGCTTCAGGGTTTTTGATCATGATGATATTGGGCGGCGCGTTTATTCCACCTATGCAAGGCTTGTTAGCCGATAAAACAAATATTCATATGTCGTATACTATTCCTGTATTTTGTTTTGCCTTTTTAGCATGGTATGCTTTCAAAATAAAAGGTATTTTAAAAGCTTCCGGGATTGATTACGATAATACAGATCCAACACAACATTAAATAAAAAAAATGAATATCTTAACACAACCCTGGCCTTGGTATATTACCGGGCCATTAATTGGATTGATGGTTCCGCTTTTGCTTTTGTTTGGTAACAAAGCATTTGGTATTTCATCATCTTTACGCCATATTTGCGCCATGTGCATTCCAACCAACGTTAAGTTTTTTAAATACGACTGGAAGGCCGAATCGTGGAATTTGATATTTGCATTGGGAATGATCATTGGCGGATGTATTGCCGGAATGGTTTTTAAGAATCCAAATAACATTGCTTTATCAGAATCTGCCATAACGAGTATCAGCGCATTAGGCGTTACAAATTTTTCGGGATTGATACCCATTGACATTTTTAATGTTTCATCACTTCTTACACTTAAAGGTTTTATTCTCATTGTAATTGGCGGATTTATGATCGGCTTTGGAACACGATACGCCAATGGATGCACATCAGGCCACGCCATTATGGGTATGTCAAATTTACAATGGCCATCGTTGGTGTCAACTTGCTGCTTTTTTGCAGGTGGTTTATTAATGACATGGGTGATCCTTCCAATTATTATGAAACTATAAATTTGAAAAAATGAAAAATTTAAAATTCTTAGTCCTAGGTATTATGTTCGGTTTTATTCTTATCAAAGGAGAAGTTATTTCTTGGTTTCGTATTCAAGAAATGTTCCGCTTTCAATCTTTTCACATGTATGGCGTTATTTGTTCGGCCATCGCTATAGGAATGATATCTATTCTTATTATTAAAAAATTCAAGATCAAAACATTTTCAGGCGAAGAAATAAAAATTGCTCCTAAGGAATTTACAAAAGGAAATGTTATTGGTGGATTGATGTTTGGACTTGGCTGGGCTATGACCGGCGCTTGCCCCGGACCATTATACGCTTTAATTGGAAGCGGCTCCTTGATCGTGATCGTGATATTATTGAGCGCAGTATTTGGCACTTATATTTATGGCGTATTAAAAGACAAACTACCACACTAAAATATTACCATGACCACACGCAGAAATTTTTTAAAGTTCTCGGCATTAGTCGGATCTTTATTTGCCTTTAGTAAAAGCAAAGCGGTAACCCTGGTTGAGCAAGGTTCAACTGAAGTTCGAAAGCCTGTTGTTATTTCAACATGGAAACACGGTTTAGCCGCAAATGATGGCGCTTGGAAAATCTTATCAGCTAACGGTGCTGCACTTGATGCCGTTGAAAAAGGGGTAATGGTTACCGAAGATGATCTTACTAACTTAAGTGTTGGCTTAGGTGGTTTACCGGATAGAGATGGAAATGTAACGTTAGACGCCAGCATTATGGACGAAAAAGGAAGATGTGGCGGCGTAGCATTTTTAGAACGCATCAAACATCCCATTTCTGTTGCGCGAATGGTAATGGAAAAAACGCCGCATGTTTTAATTGTTGGAAGTGGGGCTCAAAAATTTGCTTTAGTAAATGGTTTTAAACTAGAACCAAAAAAACTAACTGCCGAAGCTGAAAAAGCCTATAAAGAATGGCTAAAGAAAAGCGATTACAAACCCATGATGAATATTGAGAATCATGATACCATTGGAATGGTGGCTATGGATATGAGCGGAAATTTATCGGGCTCTTGTACTACAAGCGGTTTGGCATACAAAATAAACGGCCGAGTTGGCGATTCTCCGATTATTGGCGCAGGAATGTATGTTGACAATGAAGTTGGCGCTGCTTGTGCCACAGGCGTTGGCGAAACCGTATTAAAAATCTGTGGATCATATTTAGTTGTAGAGTTGATGCGTCAGGGTTTATCGCCAAAAGATGCGTGCAAAAAAGCCATTGAACGTTTAGTTTCAAAAAATCCGAACTACAAAGAAGTGCAGGTTGGTTTTTTAGCACTCAATAAAAAAGGAGAACACGGTGCTTACGCTTTACAAAAAGGGTTTAATTATGCCTTGGCTGATAACAGCGGGAATAAATTATTTGACGCGGATTATTTTTTGAAGTAGGATGATTTCTGAAATCCTAAAACATTTTTTGCAATTGAAAATAATTGTAGCTTTTTTTTTAACCTTGAGTATATTTCTGTCCAGTTGCCGAGTACATAAACGAGAGTTACAAATACAAAATATCAGCGTGAGCTTTTTAGGAGGAAACAATTCCCAAACCGCATCTAACACCGGCGATTTAAAAATAAACATTGGTGTAAATCACGATACATTACACCATTCATTAAGGATGGTAAACACGTTGGAAATGTATAGCCCTATTAAGAAGCCAATTTTAGTTAGCTTTTTTAAAAAGGGGGATGAAGCTTTTATATCAGACGCGGATGGGCCAAATTTTAATTTAGGCCACATAGAAAAAACTGAAGATAATTGCAATTATAATTGTACTCTTTCCATAAAAGCCTCTGATAGAATTTATCTTTCATCAAGCTTGGGGGCCTTACCTTATTATCATGGTTATAGTGCTTTAGGTGGTCTTCCTCTTTTTATGCGCTATCACTATTATACTTTAAAAATTAAAAAAGAAAATGGAAACGTACTGATCCTTCAATGGAAGTATAGCGTTTATAAGTACAAACCGTTTGGGGGTAATTCCAAAGTTTGGTCGGGCGATTATTGTGAAGATAATGGTGGAGGGTTAACTAAATTAAAAATAAAATAGTTTAATTAATGGCCAACCTTTTAGAAATAGCGTGTTTTAATATAGAATCTTGCGTTATTGCCCAAAAAGCGGGCGCCCATCGCATTGAATTTTGTACTGACTATGAAAGCGGAGGGATAACACCTTCATTTCAAGAGATAGCGAAAGCTCGGCAACTTATAAAAATTCCTCTTCATGTGATCATTCGTTTTAAAAAAGATGAGATTAAATTGATGGAGGAAGCCATTTGGTTTTGCAATAAATTTAAAATTGATGGTGTTGTGTTTGGAGTATTAAAAGAAAACACCGTAGATATTCTTTCGTGCGTAAAACTTGTTGAGTTAGCAAGGCCCATGAAATGCACCTTTCATCGCTATATAGACAAGTGCACACATTTAAACGAGAGCATTGAACAACTCATAGATATTGGTTTTGATAATGTGCTCACATCCGGCGGAAAAGAAAATGCCTTGGAAGGAATAGAAACCATTGCCAAATTGCAACAAAACTATGGCGACAAAATAACTATTATACCTGGCGGCGGACTTAGACCCATCATCGTTAAAGAGATAATGGAAAAAACCCTATGCACCACCTTTCATTCATCGGCTTTGGATCCAATTACTAAAAATGCAAACGAAAATACCATCAAGCAACTATTACAAATAATAAATTCGTAAATTCACATGGTGAAGTTTCTTAAAATATTTTCTTGCCTTCTCTTTTTGCATTCAAATGCCCAAACAAATCTGGCGCTTGATGTAAATCCTTTTATTGGAACCGGCGGTCATGGCCATACGTTTCCCGGTGCGGTTGCACCATTTGGAATGGTACAGTTGAGTCCGGATACTCGAAAAGACGGAAGTTGGGATGGATGCAGCGGTTATCATTATAGCGATAGTATCATTTACGGTTTTTCGCATACGCATTTGAGTGGAACCGGCGTAAGTGATTGGGGAGATATTTTAATTACTCCGTCCAACAAGAGCAATGGAGAAAGTGGCATTAGCTACGGTGCAAAATTTAATCATAAGAATGAAACAGCAAATGCTGGTTACTATGCTCTTAAATTTAATAATGGAATTGAAGCAGAATTAACCACAACCGATCGCGTAGGGATACACCGTTACAAATTTAACGGCGATAAAGCATTCATCATAGTTGATCTTTTGCATCGCGACAAGCGTATAGATTGTCATCTTGAATTAGCAGACAGTGTTACAATTAATGGTTACCGCATAAGCGAAGCATGGGCCAAGGAACAATATTGCTATTTTACAATGAAGCTGAGCAAACCTATTAAAAACATCACGTATTTAAAAAATAGCACCTATGATCTTTCATGGAGCCCTTTGCAAAGAGAGATCATTGAAGGAGCGATCATCGAATTTGATAATAGCGACAAAAAACCGCTTGTTGTAAAAGTTGCTTTATCCAATGTGGATAATATAGGCTCTGCAAAAAATCTGCAAGCAGAAGCAACCGTTTGGGATTTTGATGCCTATAGAAAGCAAGCAGAAAAAAAATGGAACAGGCAATTATCCAAGATCACTATCACCGAACCCGACCAAAACAAAAAAACTATTTTCTATACTTCACTTTACCATTGTTGTATTCATCCAAGTTTAGATATGGATACCGATGGCAGATATCGCGGAAGAGATAATACTGTTCATACCACTAAAAATTACGTTCACTATAATGTATTCTCTCTTTGGGATACGTATCGCGCGCTTCATCCTTTATTTACCATTATTGAACAAAAACGAACAAATGATTTCATAAATACATTTTACAATCAATATCTAGAAGGAAAAAAATTGCCCGTATGGGAATTATCCTCTAATGAAACAAATTGTATGATAGGCTATCATTCTGTATCTGTTATTGCCGATGCTTTTACAAAAGGAATTAAAGGATACGATACGCTTGCCCTTTATAAAGCGATGAAAGACGCTGCATATACCGACGAATTTGGCATTAAAAAATTTTATTTCAAAAAATTTCTTGAGGTAAACGATCAAAGCGAAAGCGTATCCAAATCATTAGAATACGCTTATGATAATTGGTGTATAGCGCAAATGGGCGCTCGTTTCAAAGACAAAGATGTTCCTCAATTATTAAAGTCGGCTCAAGCATACAAAAATTTATTCGACGCGAGCACAGGTTTTATGCGTCCACGCCAAAACGGTAATTGGTACTCACCTTTTTCTCCAACCGAAATAAACAATCATTTTACAGAAGGAAACAGCTGGCATTATTCATTTTACGTACCCCACGATATTGATGGATTAATAAAATTACATGGAAGTGATGCAAAATTTGAAGCTAAATTGGATGAGTTGTTTTCTACAAGTGCTAAAACAAGTGGGCGCGAACAGGCAGATGTAACAGGTTTAATTGGTCAATACGCGCACGGAAATGAACCAAGCCATCACTCTGCATTTTTATACCATTATATAGGTAAGCCACAAAAAACTACTCAGCAAGTAAATAATATCCTTGCTAAATTTTACAAAAACTCACCTGATGGTTTGATAGGTAACGACGATTGCGGACAAATGAGTGCGTGGTATGTTTTAAGTTCGTTGGGTATGTATCAAGTTTGCCCTGGCAATCCACAGTTGGTGTTATTCAAGCCTTCCTTTAAAGAAGCAACCATAAATTTTGAGAACGGAAAAAACATTCGGATCGAATCAGAACCTGGAAGTGTTACAAATGTGTCGGGAATCAATATTAATGGAACTCCGGGGCAGAGTGCATTTATCAATTATCATAGTTTAATAGAAGGTGGCAACATTACCTTTGAGTACAAACAAATGCTAGCTGCTAATAACACTTTTGGCTCAGTTAACAGGCCTAGTTCGGTAATAAAAGATCACCTCATAGTTCCAACACCAATTATAAATTACAAAAGCAAAACATTTAATGCACCTCAATTAGTAAGTTTAAAATCGATCAACGGCAAAGGCGAAAAGATCTATTACTCTACCAATGGCTCTAAAGTTACAAAGCGTTCAACCAATTACGTAAAACCATTTATGGTGAGTTATACGTCGCAAGTAAAAGTAAAAGCTTATGGAGTCGGAGATAGCAGCGATGTAGTGGCCTATTTATTTAAAACAAATACAAAACAAATAGTTAAGATCAAATCGAAAGTAAATCCGCAATATTCTGCCGAAGGAGCGCAATCGTTAGTTGATGGTGTTTGCGGCGATACAGATTGGAGGAAAGGCGATTGGTTAGGATTCCAAGGTCAGGATGTTGAGTGCGTAATAGAAAATAAAGATGCAAAACTTATTTCAAAAATAAGTGCTAGTTTTTTGCAAGACACCCGTTCGTGGATCGTTTTTCCTAAAACATTAACTGTGCATGTTTCGTCTGACGGAATAAATTTTAAAGAAGTAGGCAGTGCAAAAACGGCTGTTGGTATAAAAGATCTTAGTGTGCAAACTCAAGAATTAAGTATTGAGCTAAAAACTCCTCAATCTGCTAAATACATAAAACTCATAGCAAAGTATTACGGGCAATTACCCGAGTGGCACGAAGGCAATGGAGGAGAAACATTTATTTTTATCGACGAAATAGAATTGCACGAATGAAACACCTAAAATATTTTATCCTAATTGCGATGGCATTTTCGCAATGCACACTTTTTAAAAAGGAGATCAAAAAACCTGTGGTTATAAAAATTGTTGTGCCCGAAAACTATTCAAATATATCCGTTGATGCTAATTATCCAAAATATGTAGGAAATAATACACAAAGCGAATATCAGGCCAAATTCATAGAGAATCTTATTTCGGAAGGTAAACTCACAAAAAACATTACTATTGATAACGAAGCTATTTCTCCGGATTATATTATTGAAGTTAAAAGCCTTACTGTAAGCGAAAGTGATTTTAGCGAAACAGTAAGTGATACGAAGTCGGAATATAATGGCCTAACATTTTTACTAAATAAGGTAGAAGCGAGTTGTGATGTGATATGCTTGGATGCTAAAACCAATAAACAAATTGGATTTGGATGCGGCAATACCAAATCGCGTCAAGAAAAAGTGAAGAACAATCGCACCTTGGGCGATATGGTGGTTGGCGCCAATAAAGATCGAAAGACCTACCGCGAAAAAACCTTACGAAATGATATTGCACTTGATCTGGCCGGCGATGTTGGACGAAGAGTTTGGGTGCCCATTACTAAGCGAATTCGTAAGAGTCTTAAAAAATGATAAGTCCACACTACTAAAGTCAAATTAGCGTATCTTTGCAAGGTTAATGTCTCAAAATTTTAAATACTGCAATAGTCTTACCTCCTATTCCCATTTTATTACTCGCGAAGTAAAAATTGGCGAATTGCTTTTGGGCGGAGCAAACCCAATTCGTGTTCAGAGCATGACAACAACCGACACCATGGATACAAAAGGCACAGTTGAACAAAGTATTCGCATGATAGAAGCAGGTTGTGAATTGGTTCGAATTACTGCACCAAGTTTAAATGAAGCAAAGAATTTAGAGGTTATTAAAAAAGAAATTCGCGCAGCAGGGTTTAATACACCTATAGTTGCCGATATACATTTTACACCAAATGCCGCCGAAATGGCTGCGCGCTTAATAGAAAAAGTGCGCGTGAACCCAGGTAATTACGCCGACAAGAAAAAATTTGAAACCATTGATTATTCCGATGCCGGTTATGAAGCTGAATTGGAAAGAATTCGTCAACGCTTTACCCCGCTTGTAAAAATTTGTAAAGAATATGGCACCGCTATGCGCATTGGAACCAATCATGGTTCGCTAAGTGATCGCATCATGAGCCGTTATGGCGATTCGCCTTTGGGAATGGTAGAAAGCGCTTTGGAGTTTGTTCGCATTTGCGAAGAAAATGATTATCGCGAGATCGTTATCTCAATGAAAGCAAGTAATACACAAGTGATGGTGCAAGCTTACCGTTTGCTGGTGAACAAAATGATGGAAACCAACAGAAACTATCCTTTGCATTTAGGTGTTACCGAAGCCGGTGATGGAGAAGACGGAAGAATTAAATCGGCTGTTGGCATTGGTACCTTACTAGAGGATGGATTAGGGGATACAATTCGCGTATCGTTAACCGAAGAACCTGAATATGAAATTCCTGTTGCAAAAAATTTAGCAGAAAGATATACGAAGAGAAAATCTGACACAGGAATAAAAACGATTGAGGGTGAATTACCTTACAACCCTTTTGAATATAACCGCCACAAAACACATCATGCAATAAATATTGGCGAACATAATGTTCCTCGCGTTATTGCAGACTATAGCGCAAAAGAAGAAATTACTGCGGCTTCACTTTTTCCCGTTGGATATAATTACTCCGTTCCACTGGATAAATGGAACCTCAGCGATATGGCTGTAGATTATATTTATGCAGGAGATAATTGCATCAATTTTGAAATTCCAGGAACATTAGGTGTAATTTATAACTGCGAACATTGGAAGGAAAATAAGAATCGAGACAGGGCCTACCCTCTATTTTGTGGAGAAGAATATTTTAAAAGCACTGAACGTTCATCTCAGCTAAATTTTGTTGTAGCCGATCACACGGTTTTAAACTCTATTTTTATAGAAAAGCTCAAAAAAGAAAAGAATTGTGTTTTGATATTGGATTCGTTTAACGAATTAGCCATGGCTGATCTTAGACGGATGATGATCGACCTTAAAAATGCACAATGCGAAACGCCCGTGATTTTTAAATTCAACTACAACAAACTTTCCGAAGAGCAATTTCAATTACACAGTAGCACTGACGCGGGCGCATTATTATTAGATGGCATGGGTGATGGAATTTGGATCAAACAAAATGAGTGCGTGAGTTTACAAACTCTTAACTCAACACAATTTGGAATTTTACAAGCCACGCGTACACGTATTAGTAAAACCGAGTATATAAGCTGCCCAAGTTGTGGCCGAACTTTATTTGACTTACAAGAAACTACGCAAAAGATCCGCGAACGAACCGATCATTTAAAAGGGGTTAAAATTGGGATTATGGGTTGCATTGTAAATGGCCCCGGCGAAATGGCCGACGCCGATTATGGTTATGTAGGAACCGGCCCTGGGAAAATTAGTTTATATAAAGGAAAAGAAGTGGTTAAGAAAAATGTTACTAGCGAAACTGCTGTTGATGAACTCATATCTCTTATAAAAGAGCATGGTGATTGGATCGAAAGGTTACCCAAAATTTAATTATCTTTAAGCATTAAGATAATTTTGAAACAACTCCATTATATTCTTTTTTTTCTAACAAGCTTCCTCATTTCCTTTTCTCAAACCACTACTTTAAGTGTACAATTAAGCAAAATTGATGAGATCTGCGAAAAAGGAAGTGCGGGCGTTCAGGTTTTAAGTGGCAAACAACCAATTACCATTCAATGGAGCAACGGTGTATCAAATAATATTTCTATTCAAGATCTTGTTGAAGGCGATTATTCGGTTACAGTAAAAGATTCTGCTTTAAAAGATACTGTAATCAGTTTTAGAATAGAAAAAATAGATTGTAAAGTTTCCATCTCGAATCATTTTACACCAAACGAGGATAATTATAATGATACTTGGAAGATCGCTTATACCGAATATTATCCTGAGTTTGAATTATACGTGTTTAATAAATGGGGCCAGCAAGTACATTCTCAAAAAGGCACCTATATACCTTGGAAAGGAGATTGGATAGGCGTTACTGCTGCTGATGGCACGTATTATTTTGTGTTTTATTATAAAGGAAGTGATAAAAGTAAATACCAAAAAGGTGATGTAACCATATTGCGATGAAAAAACTGATTCATATATGTATTCTTTTATCAGTGCAATTGTCTGCGCAACAATTACCTCAGTACACCCAATTCCTTTTCAATAAAACGGGCTATAATCCTGCTGCCGGAGGAACATCCTTGCTTGCCCCTACCGAACTTATTTTTGGAGCGCGAACGCAATGGATAGGCGTAAATAATAATCCAAAGACCGCCTTCTTAAACGTACATTATACTTTTATACCACAACGAGCTTATAAAAATTGGCATAGTGTAGGCGTTTATTTTGATCAAGATCGTAATGGGGCGTTTATCGACAATAGCATTTACGCTTGCTACGCTTTTCATTTACTCATAACAAAAAAAACAGAGATGTCGGTTGGCGTTTTTGCAGGCGCCAAACAATTTTACCTCAACAGTTCTATTCTTGACCGCAACGATCCGGCAGTTGCTTCTTCGGCACGTTCATTTTTTGCCTACCCTGATGTTGTGCCTGGTATTCGCATTAATAATAAAAAATTCTTTGCCGACTTAAGTATTTGGCAAGTGTCTGTTTTAAAACAAAAAGGATATTTTTCTTCCAAACAAATTGGATCGCCAAGCCAATTACCACCACATTATATTTTCAGTGTTGGACGGAAATTTAAATTACCTCTCGAAAATAAATTAATGGTAGCTTTAAACGTAAGAGGTAATTACAAAAGCATTCCCAATTTTGAATTAAATGTGATGAACTATTGGTACAAACGTTTTGCTTATGGTTTAAGTGTTCGTGGAAAGAATTTTATTTGTGGCATCTTCCAGGTTCGGGTTATAAATAATTTGATCATGGGCTTTGCTTATGATATGTCTATCAACAAAATGTCTAAACCCGCTTTAAATAGTGCAGAGATCATGATCGGTGTATCTCCCGTTTTTGGAACCACCGGCGAAAGAAAATCAAAATCATCGGTGGATGATTGTTCGTTTTAAAATTTTTAGAAGATCTGCGGGAATCATCGCAATCTGCGGGAAAAAATATCCGTGAATCAATTAAACAACTCGTTTTGAATACGAATACTTTCTTCATGTAATAGCTGACACAGTTTTTCAATATGCACGCGCGAAATTCCTCTTTTATCAGCCCACTGAGCGCGAGTTTTTAAAATCTCTTGCCAGCGCTCCAATTGAAAAACAGTAATGTTGTGATCTTTTTTATAACTGCCAATTAAACGGATCAAATCTTCTCGTTTCTGAATAATATCCATCATGCTCTCATCAATATCATCTATCAGTTTTCTGAATTCATCCAATTGTTCTCGGTGCCCTTCGTTTGTTGATTTGTTTTCTCTTATAACGAGATCAGATATTAAAGCTTGCAACGCACTAGGAGTTAATTGTTGCTTGGCATCGCTCAAAGCTTTATCCGGATCAATATGACTTTCTATCATCAAACCATCCATACTTATATTCAACGCTTGCTGCGCTACTTCTTTTATCAATTCTCTTGTTCCGGCAATATGACTGGGATCACAAATAATTGGTAATTGAGGAAGGTACGTGCGAAGTTCAATCGGAATTTTCCAAATTGGTTCGTTGCGATACTTGTGTTTTCCATAATAATGAAATCCTCGGTGGATAGCTGCAATTTTATCTATTCCCGACTGATGAATCCGTTCAATAGCACCTATCCATAATTGCAGATCGGCATGAATTGGATTTTTGATCATCACCGGAACATCAACACCTTTTAATGAATCGGCAATTTCTTGAACACTAAACGGATTTACGGTTGTGCGTGCGCCAATCCATAAAACATCAATGCCATATTTCAAAGCTAATTCAACATGTTGCGCATTCGCAACTTCCACTGCGGTTTTTAAACCGTATTGTTGTTTTACAGATTGCAGCCATTTCAGTCCGATTTCTCCCATACCTTCAAATGAATTTGGCCTGGTGCGTGGTTTCCAAATTCCCGATCTAAATAAAGCAACTTGAGGGATCTTACTTAATTGCTCGGCAGTACTTAAAACCTGTGTTTCGCTTTCGGCACCGCACGGGCCTGAAATAAGTAAAGGTTCTTTGGTACTTGTAAGCCAACTATGTAGGGGTTTTATATTCATTAAGAGGATACAAAAGTATCAAAAATTACCCTGTTTATGGTATATGCTTTTGCTTTCCTTACAATTAATTTTGAATCATGTTTGAACCTGTAAAGCCAAAACCCTTCGTTAATAATTGTCCGTTACTACCTGTAATGGAAATGGCGTGTTTTAAAAAGAAAAAGGATTGCTGCAAGAGTTTCAAAAAAGGCGACCGTTGTAAAAAATGTCCTGGAAGAAAATAATTATTTTACTAGGGTAATTTTCATTCTCACATCTTTTTCCGGTCTATTATTTCCATCTACTTTTACAGCAGCAATTTTATCTATCACTTCCAATCCTTCTACACACTTCTCCAAAAACAGTATAGGTTCCATCTAAGTGTGGTGTACCTCCTACGGAAGAATAACTTGTCTTTTGATATTCCGACATGGCATACGATGGTTTTTTTGCGATTTCTTCTTTTATCATTAATTCAATCCGATCATTCACAACAGCTGCGCTATCTGCATTATTCTCCCCCTTATATTTATTCGTCCCTCAAAAATTCTGTAAGCCTTGTTATTATTGAGTTTGTTTAAAAATAGTGCGATAAAAATCTACCGAAAAAATTAAAAAAGAATTAAAAAAGCGGCAGATGTTTTTAAGTG
>JAWXAS010000132.1:0-42733 GCA_034439635.1 Bacteroidota bacterium
ATCTGCCGCTTTTTTAATCCTTGTTTACTTTTTTTGGTAGATTTTTATAGGACTATTTTTAAACAAACACAATAATGGCAAGGGTTACAGAATTTTTGAGGGGCGACTAATTAGTGCTAAATCAAAAAAAAAGCGCGGAGTGTTACTCTGCGCTTTTTTTATGAAATAGAAAATGGAAGGTTGGAAATTTATTTCCGATTAAAGTCTTAATCCAATAATACGTCATCTATTAGAGACGAAGCAGAGCTTGTCTCAATCGTGACTTTGTAAATCATAGGCGAAGGCCTATGATGCAAACGTCATCGACTTGCTCTAAGGCACCCTTCCATTGAACAAAGGCATGTTCAAGACGATTTCGTTGGTCGCCCATTTCAAGACCTTGATTGGACAAAATAATATCGGCCATTTGTTTATACATAAATTTTTTGCCTTTTGGTCCACCGAACTGATCGGCATATCCATCGGTAAATAAATAAACCAAAGAGCCTTTAGCTAAATTAAGAATATGTGTTGTGAAATTTTTATAATGATCGCTTTTTCCAACGGGTTGTTTTGTTGCTTTAATTTCGGTAAGCTGATCATTACTTACATACCATAACGGATTATTGGCACCTGCCCAAGCGATCTGGTGGGTTTTAATATTTATAGCGCATAACGAAATATCCATTCCGTCTTTTACATCATGGTCGCTTTTTTTAAAAGTATCCACTACCATTTCGGTTACCTTATCTAGTATTTCTCCTGGTTGCGTTAAATTAAGCTCGATTACCGCCCTATTAAGTGCATTGCTACAAACCACGCTTACCATTGCTCCGGGTACTCCATGCCCAGTGCAATCGGCGGCCGCTACAAAAAAATGATCTCCTCGTTGTTCGGCAAAATAAAAATCGCCCGCTACAATATCTTTTGGACGGTACAAAATAAAACTCTCGGGAATAGTATTGTAAATTTCTTTTTCCGAAGGCATGATCGCTTCTTGCAAACGTTTGGCATAGGTAATGCTATCAATGATCTCGGTATTTTTTAAACTAATGGTTCTGTTTTTTTCTTCCAAATCAGCTTCGTATGCTTCTGAATCTCCTCTAAAATAAAGTATCACAAAAAATATAACCATGAACACTGTAAGTTGCGCCAACAATAAATAAATTTGCTGCACATATTCAGGTATATTCAAAATAGGTGAGTAGAAAGACTGATACCATGTAATAAATAAAAAAACAAGTATATTAAGTGAGAACATTAAGTAGATCTTGCTTTTATCTCTAAATAAAACCAAAGGAATAGTTGCTGTTGTAAGTATTAAAAGTTTATCTCCTAACATGGCACCATTATGCATACATACAACAGTTAAAAACACTAAGGGTAATATTGAAAAGTAGTATCTGCAAAACGCAAAATATCCCTTGTAATTTAAATAAGGAGGTATTGCAAATAAAATAGTAAACGGAATAGTGAAAATTAAAACTTCAGTAAGATCAAGAAAAGGAAGCGCTATTGAAAAAACGAGCATCATAGTCGTGTTTAAAATGCTCATTCGGTTAACAAAAAGAACTCCTTTGCGATTAATAGTGGCCTTAGCGCGATGAAGGCCTGCAAATGTGCTCTTGTTAAGTATATCAAAGAAGTAAAGGTTACTCATACGCCCATACCTTTAGTTGTTAGTATATTTATACTTAACAAATACTCAAAGGTTGCAGCAAAGCCCCTTTAATTAACAAACACAGATGAGTTGAAAAGCAGTCTCTTCCTTGTTTTAAATAAGTTCTACACTTCGTTTAATGAACTTGGTTAAACCTTCACCTTTTAACAATCCTTGAGATAGCAATGCTAAGTCGGTAGCTTGTTTGGCGAGATTCTTCTTTTTATCGTTATCGCCTTCATTCAAAATGCGACTGATTAAAGGGTGATTTGAATTCACCACCAAATTATACATATCAGGCATGTTTCCCATAAAGCCCATAGAGCCACCGCCCATTTGATTCATATCTTTCATGCGGCGCATAAATTCAGGACGAGTAATGATCATAGGCGCATCGGTTTCACTTAAATTTTCGAACACCACATGAAACTGATCTTTACTTACTGTTTCCTCTATGACAGGTTGAATTTGTTTTTGTTGATCTTCGGAAAGTTTGCTAAAGGTGTTTTCTTCCTTATTAATAAGCTTATCTACAGTATCAGCATCTACACGAACAAATGAAATACCTTTTAATTTAGTTTCGAGATGATTGATGTAGTGCGGATCCAACATGGTGTCCATCAACAATACTTCATATCCTCTACTCTTTGCTGCATCAATGTAAGCATGTTGCTCAGCTATATTGGTTGCATACAAGTAAATTATTTTTTTGTCTTTATCAGTTTGAAGTGGTTTTACTTTAGCTTCAAATTCTTCAAATGTGTGATAAGTACCATCGGTTGTTTTTAGTAACGAGAATTTAACTGCCTTATCATAAAATTTATCGTCGCTAATAACACCGTACTGAACAAAAATTTTAATATCGTCCCACTTCTTTTCAAATTCTGTTCTATCTTTTTTGAAGATTTCTTCTAGTTTATCGGCAACTTTTTTAGTGATATGTCCCGAGATCTTTTTTACATTACCGTCGGCTTGCAAATAACTACGAGAAACATTCAACGGAATATCCGGGCTGTCAATAACACCTCTTAAAAGCGTTAAGAAATCAGGAACAATATTCTCTACATTATCGGTAACAAAAACCTGATTGCTGTATAATTGAATGCGATCCTTAGGCATTTCGAGTTTATTGCTCAGCTTAGGGAAATATAAAATACCTGTAAGGTTAAAAGGATAATCAACATTTAAATGAATGTGAAATAATGGTTCCTCAAATTGCATAGGATACAATTCGTGATAAAACGCTTTGTAATCTTCGTCTTTAAGATCAATCGGTTTTTTTGTCCAAGCCGGGTTAGGGTTATTGATGATATTATCAGTTTCAACTTCCTTTTTCTTATCTTCTCCTTTATCGTCTTTTTCCCCTGAAGGAACCCAATCTTTTTTAGTTCCGTATTTTATTTCTACGGGTAAAAATTTACAATACTTCTTTAATAAACCTTCAATTTTAGAGCTCTCTAAATACTCTTCACAATCATCGGCAATATGTAAAACAATGTTTGTTCCTCTTGTGGTTTTGTTGCTGATTTCTTCAATTTGATATTCCGGACTTCCATCACATTCCCAACGAACCGCTTTAGATCCTTCTTTAAATGAAAGAGAGAATATCTCCACTTTTTTAGCCACCATAAAGGCGCTGTAAAATCCTAAACCAAAATGCCCGATAACAACGTTTTTATCAACCTTATCTTTGTACTTATTTACAAATTCCTCGGCACCACTAAATGCAATTTGCGCAATGTATTTTTCAATCTCCTCTTTGGTCATTCCAATACCTTTATCTTTAATGGTAATGGTTTTGGCGCCTTTATCTACCTCAATTTCTATCTTAACGTCTCCTAATTCAACTTTTGCTTCACCAATAGATGCGAGAGCTTTTAGTTTTTGAGTTGCGTCGGTTGCATTACTAACCAATTCGCGTAAAAAGATCTCGTTATCACTGTAAAGGAACTTTTTAATTATGGGAAAGATGTTCTCTGTTTGTACGTTTATTTTACCGGTGCTCATATGTTAAGGTTTTAGTACTGTTATAGTAAAAATTATGCCAAAGCATTAAACAATGCCAATTTGTCAAACACAATAAATCGTGACTGAAAAAATGTTAGAATTTACTCCTAAGACGGGCTTTCTTCTTTCTTTGCTTTTTGAAAATATATCCTACGCTAACCTGGAAAGTAAAGTAGGAATCTTTTTCAATATCGCCACGCTGAGCGGCTAAACCTGCGGCATCTGGCTTGGTAGCTCCTGCAACGTCACCTTTACTAGGATCGGCCATTTGAACCGATTTATCGCCGTAAGCATTTTTAAGAGCAATTGGGTCGTAATATCTTCCACCAACATCATCAATATAATCGCTGAAGGTTTTTCTCCAGCATGCGTCAAAAGATAAACTCCATTTTTTGTCCCAAACTATTTTATAATAAACTCCAAACGGTATACATGCCGTTATGCGTTTGTACTGAGTTGGTCCGCCCGGTAAACCCTGTCCCTCTGTGTGCAAATTGTATAGTTTTACATATTTTCCACTAGCATCTTTTCCTTTTGGATTAAAGTAAAGAAATCCAACTCCTGTATAACCAAACAATTCCCATGTACGTTTGTGAACCATGGCCGACAATGATCTTTTAAGAGAATAGCGACGGGTTGATCGTACGCTTGAATAACCAAATTCGGTTCTTAATAACGTTTCAAAAACATTGGCTTTAAAATTGAGATTTCTATTATTTCTATAAATCTCAAATGTTTCTGCGTCATCACCCTTCAACAACAAATAACTTAAAGTTCCAGTTACGTTAAACCATTTTTGAATCTTATAGCGAAACCCACCGCTTAAAGCAGTACGCGTCATTGCAAGATCTAAATCTGCAGGACTAAAATCTTTTCCTATTTGATCGCGACCTCCAAGGTCACCCAAAAAGCTAGAAGTGCCCATAGAAAAGAATACTTCCTTTTTATATTTCTTCCATTCGTTAGGTCGGATAAAGCTTTGGCCTATAACCGAGTAGGAAAGAATGGATAATGCTAATATGCTAAATAGTTTTTTCAAGTTCAGGCAAAAAAAATCATTTAAATTCCCGTAAAAATACAAAAAAAAGACTTAAAAACAGGATGAAAACTGAAAGATAATAGCATCCGATTGTTAATTTAAACCATCAGTTGAGGGTTAAAATTAATAAGGTAAACCTGCTCAGTTGCCCGTGTTAATGCGGTATACAGCCATCTAATTAAATTTAGGTCAAGCATTTCGTCACTTAAAAAGCCGTGATCAATAAAAACACATGGCCATTGGCCGCCTTGGGCTTTATGGCAGGTAACAGCGTAACTAAACTTTACCTGGAGGGCATTAAAAAATGGACTTTTTTTAAGATAAAGCATCTTTTTCCACTTCTCAGTTATGTCTTCACAATCTAGCATTATTTCGCTAAAAAATAACTGTTGTTGTTCGGGGGTAAGTGATGGCGCATCACTAAATAAACTATCGGTAATGATCTTCACATCTAATTCATCCGAATCATGATCAACTAATTTTAAAGAACAATCGGTAAAATTAAATCCGTATAATTTTTCGCGTTTGCCAATGCGTTTTATTTCGGCCATATCGCCATTAGCAATAAATCCGGCATCCTTCGCATCGCCTAACCAAAAATAATTATTCTTTACAACCATTAATTTATCGCCGGTGCAAAGATCATCTTCAAACAAACGAATTCGGTTGCGCACATTTTGATTAAAAAGATTAGCGCGTTTATTGCTTCGTGTAACAATGATCACATCATCTTCGCCGTATTTACTGTAGGCATTATTCAATGCATCTTCCAATTCATCGCCGGTTAAATTCACAACATCCTTTGTTACTTCCAATTTTGGTAAAACAAATTTTTCGCCCAGCAAAGATTCGCGCAATTTTGTTGCGTTATGTAAAATACCACTTTGAGCACGTTGCCGAGCAACATCGGTAAGCTCGTATGAATTAACGGTTAAATGAAAATTTTGCTTTAGATACTTTGGGTCAAGGGCGGCGCTTTTATCAGTTCCTACAGGAGGTAATTGAGCTGTATCGCCAACAAAAATTAGTTTGCAATTGGTACCGCTAAATACGTATTCGAACAAACTCTCTAATAAATTATTTTGATAAAGAGAATTTTCTGATTCAATGTTTATCATGGATGCTTCATCCACTATGAATAAAGTATCCTTATGGTTATTTTCAGAAAGAGAAAATCTCATTTGTCCTTCATCCATATCCTTTTTAAATATTTTTTTATGAATGGTGCTCGCAACTTTTCCTGCAGAGTTCGACAAAACCTTTGCGGCGCGGCCCGTTGGGGCCATTAAAACACTTTTTAATTTTATGGAAGGAAGTGCTTTTGTAACGGCGGCAATTAAATTTGTTTTACCCGTGCCGGCATAACCTTTTAAAATAAATAATTCATTGTCTTGTGCGTTAAATAAAAAATTACTGATCTTTTGAATAAGCTCGCTTTGCTGTTGATTAGGATCAAACGGCAAGGAAGCAATGACAGCATTTACAAATTGAGATGGGTTTGTTTGTTGCACAAGGCAAAGTAATATAAATAAAAAGCAAGATCATTAAAAAGAAATGAACCGAAATTACTTCATTTTTGTAACAATGAATTCAGTACGACGGTTAACCGAGTGTTCATCTTCCGTACATTTTGGTTGGATCTTACCTTCACAAGCACAAGCATTAAGCAATTTAACTTCTCCATATCCTTTACCTAGTATACGATCCTTTTTAAATTTACCTTTAGTAATTATATAGGCTGCCGAAGCTTTGGCACGTGCATCCGATAATTTTTTATTAGCGCCTGCTACTCCTCTACAATCGGTGTGTGCTCCCAACTCAATGTACATATTAGGATACTCGTTCATAATCTTCACAACCTTATCCAATTCTACTGCCGCATCAGTTCTGATCTTTGCTTTTCCCTAAGTCAAAGTAAATTGGTTTTATTTCAATGAGCTTTGCTAAATCCACTCCTACTAAGGCTTTACCTAAGGTCATTTTTAATTCCTCATGTAATTTTATTTCGCCTTCCTTTTTAATTTCGGCCGTATAGTTCAAAACATTAGTTATGTATCCTTTTTTCTCCAATGTAATTTCGTACGCTAACTTATCCCCTATTTTTCTTCCTGCAAGAGATTTTCTGTACTCGCCATTTGCTAAAGTTAATGTGGTGTCAAATATTTGCTTAGTAAACAGATCTTTGATCCTGATTTTTACATCGCCTAAGCCCTCATTTGTTTTGGCATCGGTAACAAAAGCAAGGAATGAAAGATTTGGATCTTTCTCTAACAAAATAGTTTTAGTGAATTCATCAAGCTCCGAGCTTTTTGTGTTCAACGAATCGGTATTATCAAAATATTTTTCTTTGTTGGCCGCGATCTTATAATCAATATCATCCTCTACTAAATAAGCAAATTCACCTTTATCATTTGTTGTTCCTGTATCTCCGTTCAAACGCAACTTTACGTTCGGAAGCACTTCTCCATTGTCTTTATCCTTTAATAAAAAAATAACGTTCTTGCCTCGTGATACTTTTCTTAATATTTGCAAGGTATAAACATCATCATCCATGCCGTCTTTTGTGCGATTAGAACTCACAAAACCATTCATCGGATAAACTGTTTGATCACCATAAATATAATAAGCAAAATCATCGTGCTCGCTATTAACAGGCTTTCCCATATTATAAACGCGTGATGGCATTCCTTCCTTCAACCGTGTTTCATACACATCCAAACCGCCAAAGCCTTCCATTCCGTCAGAAGCAAAATAAAGTACATTATCATCTGTAACAAAAGGAAACATTTCATTTCCAACTGTATTTACTTTATCTCCTAAATTAATTGGAGTTCCCCACGAACTATCGGGCTGCATTACCGACAAATAAAGATCCATTCCGCCTTGGCCGCCCGGCATATCTGATGCAAAATACAAGGTGTTACCATCAAATGAAATTGCAGGATGTGCGCAGTTATAATTATTGCTGTTAAAGCTCATATCTTGTGGCATGTATAAAGAATTACCAACAATGGTTCCTTTGAATATCCTTAGTTTATAAGAACCATCAGTACTCTTGTTTCGTTTACCATAACTGTTACGTGTAAAATAAATTGATGTAGAATCTCTTGCTATGCATAATGGACCATCGTTGAATTTAGAATTGATATCATCCAGAAATTCCTGAGGCTTATAATATTCCCCATTCAAATCACGACTTGTGGCATACGCGTTATAATACTGCTTATTTGTCCACCCGTGATTAAATGTGATCCAGGTAGATTTAGTGCGCGACGAAGTAAAAATGGTATTCTCTCCAAATTTGATAGCAGCAAAATCATCATCAGTTGAATTAAATTCAGCTGGATTTACAATGTAAGCATCCGCATTCTTATTCATTTTATCCATGTTTGCAATACCTTTTACATAACTTGAACCTCTACTATCGGATGTATAAGAAGAAAATAAACCTTTTGCTTGCTCATAATTTCCCTTCTCCATTAATGCTTTACCATAAAGCAATTTTTGTATGTCGCTTGCCGAACCTGCATTAACTAATTTACCATAACACAATACCTGTCCGTTAATGTTATTCGTTAGTCTATAACACTCTCCTAATTTTGATAAGGCAGCCGTATTTGAACTATCTTTCTTTACAACACTCTCGTATTTTGGTATTGCTTCGGCATAAAGTTTTCGTACGTAAAGTTTATCTCCTGCTACCATTGTTGGATTTTGAGCAGAAGCCGATAAACTTAAAAGTGCTATGAGTTGAAAAAATCTTTTCATACTAAAAATATCTTGGTGTAATAACTGATTTTTGTTTATAAGAGAATAAATATCCTAAAGCGATCTCGTGCGAGCCTTGTGAATATTTTTGAATAGCGTTCAATCCGTAATCATATGAATAACTTACAATAAATTGCGGATTTACCTGGCAGCCTAAAATTGCCGATACGTTTGAACCGCTGCGATAAGAAACGCCGGCCCATAACATACTCTTAATTAAAAAATTCACATTCACTTCATATTGCAAAGGTGCATTTGCTACTATTTTTATCATGGCTTGTGGTTTTATTCTAAGATCTTCATTTACCTCAAATACATATCCACTTGTTATATAATAATGGAACTTAGAAATGTTAAAGCTGATCCTTTGTTTAAAAGCACCGCTATTATCAAACATAAATCCATCATCTATCATTCGTGGGATAGAAACACCTGCGTAGAATTTTTTTGTATTATAATACAAACCAAACCCAAAATTAGGTGCATTTGAACTAGGAGTATTTTGTGAGATCTGTATATCTCCAACATCTGTAGCTTTTAGTTCCGATAATCGGTTCACCTGATTATGAATACCTGCATTTAAACCTAAGGCCAATGTTCCTTTTTTATCGGTCTTAACACGGTAAGCATAACTCGCGTATAATAAATTACGATTCAACTTTCCAATGCGCTCATTCAACACGCTAATACCTAATCCCATTTTATTATTCATTAATGGGCCGTGTAACGAGAATGTGGTTGTTACAGGGCGCCCAGGAAAGTTAAGCCACTGCTGGCGATGCAGCAGATTTACCGCCATGGCATCTTTACTTCCAGCGTAAGCAGGATTAATAAACATCTCGTTGAACATGTATTGCGTAAACATTGCATCGTATTGTGCTTTACCAGCAAAACCTACAAGCATGAAGAGCATCACTGTGATAGCTCTATTCATAAATTTTATTTCTATCATAAACTTTTTTATCTATAATTAATATTGTAATACAACGTAACCTGTTATTGGCTTATACTCGCCATTAGCAAACTCTATAATAAAGTAATAAGTACCTTGTGGCAATTTATTATTTCCTAAGATCAATCCACTTGCGTTTGGATAACCATTCCAGGTATTATCGTACTCTGATTTCTCATAAACTTTATTTCCCCAACGGTTGAACACGGTGAGTTTAACTTTCTTTCCGCTTATTCCCTTGATTACAAAATTATCATTCTTGCCATCATCGTTTGGTGTGAACACATCAGGAATAAATAGATCAGAAGAAGGGATAATGATCACTGTAGGATCGCTATCGCTAACTTCATTAGGATTACCATTACCGTTAACATCAGGGTTATAACCTGTTTGCGACGAATCTCGTGTTGCTGTTGAGAACTGATTTACCGCATAACCCATTGCTGTATTTCTAAACACAGTAACTGTATCAGGTTTTACATTAATAGTAAATCGTACCGTATCAACATCTCCAGGAGCTAAGGTGTTTAATCCACTGAGTAGATTGATGTCCGTTATACCATTGAACGCTGCGTTAACTGTTAATAATGTTCCTGTTACACTTGGAGCGTTTTTAATAGTGAAGTTCGCAGGAAGAGGAACCGTTTTATTGATGCTATCTTTCACTTGAACAAGTTTCAAACTATCGTTACCAAAATTCCTTACAGTAACTATGTAAGTGATGTCGTAAGAATTATCACTTAATCTATCCGACAATACACCCGCCTTAGAAATACCTAAGCGCGTATTTGGAGCGATATTGATAACAGTTGGGATATTGTTATTGGTTGGAAAACCATCCGCATCAGGGTCCCAAGCAAATCCATCGTTTGAACTATCTGTTACCACCAAACTATTTACATCATTCGCAAAACCAATCACCGAGTTAAAATACGGACCAAAGAATCCGTTTGGATCGATTCGTACAGTAAACACAATTGTATCTCGCTTAGCAGACAACAGTGTACTTGTAGAAGGAGATGTTAAACTAATTTGAGATGAACCATTAAATGCCGGATTAATAGTTAAACTACTTCCTTGCGAGGTAACAACAGGAGGACTAATAATTGTGTACGTTGTAGGAATTGGGAATGCAGTGCTTAAGTTTTCATTTAAGCTTACATTAGTTAAGTCGGCAAACGATGCGTTTACAGCAGTTACAGTAAATGTTACCTCGTATTTATTATTCACTAAACTTGGAGTGCTCGCTGCCTTAGTTAAACCAAATATATTATTGAAACAATTAATTGGTTGAAGGATGAGTGTTGTATCCTTGAAACATCCATTGAATCCAAATATCCTTACCGTATATGCAGTTGTGAAACTTGGATTAGTGAGCGTATTTGTAATAATTCCATTGGTCGGTATTGGCGCTGCCGTTATGTAATTAGCCGTTCCGGTATACGTTGCGCCGGTTACAAGATCAAATTTCACTCCATTTGGTCCTAATACAATTGTACCATCATTATTAGTTGATGTTCCGGTACATGTTGCAGGAATAATAGTTGCCGATATAATTGGTAAGGTGGTATCCGTTAAAACAGA
Source organism: Bacteroidota bacterium (assembly GCA_034439635.1). GTDB lineage: Bacteria > Bacteroidota > Bacteroidia > B-17B0 > Aurantibacillaceae > Aurantibacillus. The sequence goes on from JAWXAS010000132.1 coordinate 10,990, forward strand.
TATAGTTAAACTACTAACACAGCCGCTAGAAATATCAAACGCACTTACAGTATAACCACCTCCAACATTTATAGTTGGATTTTGAATTGCAGAAGTAAAGCTTCCCGGACCACTCCAAGTATAGGTAATACCTGCAGTTGTTGATGAATAAGCCATTAAAGTAACTGTTGTATTACATCCTAAATTACCAGAAGCAGTTACAGTAAAATTAGGAATGGTTGTGTTGCCAATTACGGCGCATGTTACAGAGAGTGGACATCCTGTATCAAGATCTATAACAGTTAATGTATAAGTTCCGGGTAGTGTAATTGGTGTAGGATTTTGCGCAGAGGATGTGTACGATGAAGGTCCGTTCCATAAATATGTTACGTTAGTACTTGTTGTATTTCCTAATAAACCAACACTCGATACAAAACATGTAATTGTACCCGTTGCTGATGCTGTTACATTTTGTGGGCCTGGTGTTACATTAATTTGTATAGTTGCCGTACTGCTACAACCTCCATTATTTCCGGTTACAGTATAAATTGTAGTAGTGGTTGGAGTTACAATAACTGTACCTCCTGTTAAACTACCAGGCATCCAAGTATAATTTGTTGCGCCACCAGCCATTAACGATACCGTGCCGCTTTGACACACTATACTATTTGATCCCGCAACTATTATAGTTGGAATTGGTGTTACATAAATTATAGCCGTTTGGGTAGAGATACAACCTGCAGAACTTGTTGCAACAACTGTATATAATGTTGTCGTATTCGGCATATCAATAATAGTTGAAGTAACTACAGGCAGTGATATTAGCCATGTATATGTGCTCGCACCACTCGCTGTTAATGTTGCGGTTGTTCCAATACAAATTGAATTAGATGGTGCAACAGTTATAGTAACAGAAGGAATTGGATTTACAATCACCTGAACTGTATTAACACCAGGGCATCCAACAGAATTTGCTCCAAGCACTGTATACGTTGTACTAACCGTAGGTGTTACTACAAATAATGTTCCTGTAGCTGAACTCGGATAAAGCGTATATGTTGTAGCACCCGATGGCGTTAATGTTACTGTAGTTCCGGCACAAATTATATTTATGTTTGCCGCAATTGCGGTCGTTGGTCCGGGACTAATGCTAACAGTTATTACGGCTGTTTTTGTACACCCGCTTAAGTTAGATCCTGTAACAGTATACACTGTTGTTACCAAAGGGTTCACAACAATACTTGCTCCGGCAAAAGGACCAGGTTGCCATGTATAATTATTAGCACCAAATGCTGTTATAGTAACACTTGAACTAGCACAAACTAAAGTACTACTTGCAGCAACACTCACCGTAGGATTTGGATTTACAGTTATAGTTACCGTTTTAGTATTATTACAGAAGCCAATGTTTCCAGTTACTGTATAAATTGTTGTTGTTGTTGGCGTAACAACAATTGTTGATCCTGTTTGAGGACCAGGGAGCCAAGTATACGTATTTGCTCCTGTTACTGTTAGAGTTGAAGAGTTCCCTGCACAGATCACGCTAGGATTTGAAACCGGACTAACTGTTGGAGAAGGAATAACATTTACAGTACGGGTTGCAGTATTTGTACAACCTAAGGCGTTTGCTCCGGTAACCGTATATATTGTAGTTACAGAAGGTGTTACAGCAATAGTTTGGCCTGTGGCAGAACCAGGTTGCCAAGTGTACGATGATGCACCAACACCAGATAATGTACTTGAGCTTCCGCTACAAATAAAGTTTGGATTAGCAAATGCATTTACTGGTGGTAATGGAGAGAAGAATAATGTTACAGTAGCAAGACTTGTACAAGATCCATTTGCACCAACAACAGAATAAATTGTTGTTACTAAAGGATTCACCACTACACTTGCTCCTACTAAAGCTCCCGGATTCCATGTATAAGTTGTAGCGCCGCTAGCTGTTAATGTTGCAGGATTTGGTCCGCATTTTAATGTAGGACTTGCAGTAGCAATTAATGTAGGAGTTGTTCCAACATTTACCTGAACAGTTCGCGTTGCCGAACAATTACCTGTTGTTCCGGTAACTGTATATATTGTAGTTACAACAGGAGTTACAACTACAGTTCCTCCAGTTAATGATCCCGGATTCCATGTATAGGTTGTTGCACCGATTGCGGTTAAAGTAGTATTTCCTCCATTACAAATATTAGAAGGAGATGCGCTTGCTGTAATTGTTGGTGTTGGATTTACTGTTATCTGTATTGTTCTTGTAGCTGCACAACCAAACGCATTTTGAGCTGTAACTGTATAAATTATAGTTACAGATGGTGTTGCAAAAAACACTGTTGAGCCAATAAGATTTCCGGGTATTGCCGTAAATGTTGTGTGCGTACCCAGTACATTCACAAGTACATTTTGACCACTACAAATTGTTGGTGTAGCTGTTGAAAGCGTAAATGTTGGTAAGGGATTCACTATAACTTGAACCGTAGTTGGTGTGCTTATACACTGGGCATTTGCTCCAATTAAAGTATAAGTTGTAGTTGTTGTAGGGCTCACAACTACAGATGATCCTGTGAGAGGTCCCGGTGTCCATGTATAATTTGTTGCGCCAGTTCCAATTAAGGTAGAAGTACTGCTCGCACAAATAACAACCGGTGTAGCGGTAGCTATAACCGTTGGATTTGGTATCATCTGAATACTTACAGTTGCGGTTGAATTGCAACCTAAAACTGATGTTCCTGTTACTGTAAAAATTGTATTAACAATAGGAGATACAACAACCGAAGTTCCGATCAATGCACCAGGATTCCATGTATACGTTGACGCACCACTTGCAGTTAATGTGGAAGAACCTCCACTACCCTGACAAATACCTGTTGGATTTGCAACAGCCGTAACCGTTGGCAAAGGATTTACAATTAATTGCACTGTTGTATTACCTGTACAACCAGAAGCGTTTGTTCCTGTAACGGTATAAATTGTTGTTGCGGCAGGACTAACTGTAACTGATGTTCCAGCTAATAACCCAGGGCTCCAGGTATATGTTGATGCACCACTGCCAGTTAATGTTGCCGTACTGCCAATACAAATAGCCGTTGGATTTGAAAGTGCCGTAACAGTTGGATTTGGATTAATGATCACAGCAACAGTTGATGAAGTATTACAAATTCCATTTGTTCCGATTACAGTATATGTTGTAGAAATAATTGGAGAAACCACCACACTACTTCCTGTTAATGCACCAGGTATCCATGTATAGGTTATTGCACCGGTTGTGCTTAATGTAGAAGAACCACCAAAACAAATTGATGTTGGAGAAGCAATTGGACTAAGCGTTGGTGTTGGTGTAATTAATATAAATACAGTTTGAGTACTTAAACATCCTGCTGCAGATGAACCTGTAACAGTATACATTGTGCTAATTATTGGTGTTACAACTACACTCGCTCCAACTAATGCTCCCGGATTCCATGTATAAGTAACAGCACCAGATGCACTAAGCGTTGATGTTCCGCCGGTGTTGCTGCAAATGTTTGTTGGACTTCCACTCGCAATTATTGTTGGAGTTCCATTTACATTTATTGTAACAGTTGCTGTATTTGTACATGATAAACTGCTACCAATAACTGTGTATGTTGTTGTAATAGTTGGATTGATCACCACGTTGTTTCCAACCAAAGGTCCAGGAAGCCAAGTGTAAGTTGTTGCGCCACTTCCTGTAAGCGTTGCCGAACTTGCAGCGCATATCAATGTTGGATTAACAACTGCACCAACAGTTGGAATTGGATTAACTATTAGGTTAACTGTTTTAGTATCGGTACAATTACCGATTGAACCTGTAACTGTAAAAATTGTTGTAGCTGCAGGAGAAACTGTAACACTAGAACCAGAAAGATTTCCTGGATTCCAAGTATACGTTGTTGCACCACCGGTTGATAAAGTAGAAGTTCCACCAAAACAAATAGCCGTTGGATTAGCCACCGGATTTAATGTTGGAGTTGTATTTACAGAAACTTGCGCTACAGTTGTTGCTGTACAACCTGCTGCGTTAATTCCTGTAACTGTATAGTTTACTGTTGCTAATGGAGAGACTGTAACCGTCGTGCCAATTAATGCGCCTGGATTCCATGTATACGCTAATGCACCTACTGCAGTTAATGTAGATGAACTTCCGCTACAAATAACAGTTGGAGAACTATTAGCTGTAATGGTAGGATTTGTATTTACCACAACCGAAATTGTTGCAGTCGTTGTACAAACACCATTGCCTCCCGTTACTGTATACGTTGTATTTGCTGCAGGGGAAACTGAAACACTAGCACCAACCAAAGCACCGGGGTTCCAAGTATATGTTGTTGCACCAGTTGTGGTAAGTGTAGTTGAATTACCAACACAAATAGCAGTTGGAGAAGCAGACACGTTAAGTGTTGGAATTGGAATTACTGTTACATTAACAGTTTGTGTTGAAGTACAGCCTGCTGCGTTTGTTCCACTTAATGTGTAAGTAGTAGTTACCAAAGGTGAAACGGCAAATATTGAACTCACCATTGCACCCGGATTCCACGTATATGTAACAGCGCCATTACCGGTTAATGTAGATGTTCCTCCACTACCCGCACAATAACTTGTTGGATTTGCAGTAGCTATCAATGTTGGTGTTCCATTTACCGAAACACTTAAAACTGCCTGGTTGGCGCACGTTCCATTAGATCCAACAACTGTGTATGTTGTGTTTGAAGCTGGTGTAACAATAACCGATGCGCCTGTGAAGCTACCGGGAAACCAAGTATAAGTTGTAGCTCCTACTGCAGTGAGTGTTGTTGAATTTCCTGCGCAGATAACCGTTGGATTTGCGCTTGCAGAAACTATCGGCAATGGATTAACTGAAAGAGCTACAGTTTTTGTATCTGTACAGTTTCCTATTGCACCGGTAACTGTGTAGATGGTGCTTCCAACAGGAGAAACAGTAACTGTACCACCAGAAAGATTTCCGGGGTTCCATGTATATGAAGTTGCACCGCCCGTACTTAATGTTGCCGTGTTACCTAAACAAATTGAAGCCGGTGTTGCAATAGGATTTAATGTTGGTGAAATATTTACCGATACTATTGCAGCTGCAGTAGCTGTACAGCCTGCTGCGTTAGCCCCTGTAACTGTATAATTTGTTGTGAATGCAGGCGCAACTGTTACCGGCGTACCAATTAAGGCTCCCGGATTCCATGTATACGTTAATGCACCTAATGCTGACAGTGTACTTGAATTTCCACTACATAATACCGTTGGTGAACTACTAGCAGTAACTGTAGGATTTGCATTCACAACTAAAGAAACAGTTAATGAACTTGTACAACTTCCGTTTGCACCCGTTAAGGTGTATGTAGTATTACTTGCAGGAGTAACCACAATTACCGGTATTGTTAATGCACCCGGATTCCACGTGTACGATGTTGCACCACTCCCTGTTAGTGTTGCCGAGTTACCGGCGCAAATTGCAGTTGAAGAAGCACTAATATTTAATGTTGGCGTTGGTGTTACAGCAAACGACACTGTTAGTGTTGTTGGGCATAATAAAGCATTAACCGCAGTAACAGTATATATGGCTGTTGCCGTTGGCGTGATAACAAGTGTAGGAGAAATAACAAATCCAGGCATCCATGTATAACTTACCGCACCACTCGCTACTAATTGTGCAGTTCCACCGGAACTACTACAAACCGTTGTAGGTGTTGCAACAATACTTATAGTTGGTCCGCTACTTACGGTAACTTGAACTGTTTCGGTATCAAAACACGAAAGTATTTGCCCTGTAACTGTATAAATTGTTGTTGCAGCAGGTGTAACAACAACATTTGATCCATTTAAATTACCTGGTTGCCATGTGTATGTAAAAGCTCCTCCAGCAAATAAATTTGCGCTGCCACCAGGACAAACTGTTGACGCGCTACTAAACGCAGAAACAGTTGGTGATCCAATAACAGTTATACCAATTGTTGCCTGACCCGGACAACCACCATTAGCACCGAGCGCTGTATAATTTGTTGATGCCGTTGGACTGACCACAACCATTGAGCCCGTAAGAGAGCCCGGAAGCCATGTATAGGATGTGGCGCCACTTGCTGTTAATGTAATTGAACCTCCAGAACAAAGTACGTTACTACTTGAGTTTACTGCAACGGTTGGATTTGCATTTACAACAAGTTGTAATGTTTGTGTTGTTGTACAAGTTGACGTAGTGCCTGTAACAGTATAAATTGTTGTTGCTGTAGGACTAACTGCAACTGTAGATGTAAAGACGGGCGGACTTGTTGACCACGTGTAAGTTGTGGCACCGGTGGCCGTTAACACGGATGTTGTATTGCTTCCTGCAGAACAAATTGATGTTGGTGTTGCAAATGCGCCAAGTGGGGGAACAAAGGATAAACGCACAATGCGAACAATTGGATTACACACCCCCGTTGGATTCATGGTTAATGTATAATCTCCGGCAACAGATGTGCTTATAGTTTGGTTTGTGTTATTTACAATGGCGCTTAAAGGTGGTCCGTTCCAATTATATGGATTTAACCCAGTAGGGGCTGACAAGGTTGCAGTTGTTGCGCAAGGCGCCTGAACGTTTACCGTTTGTGTTGGAGCAGGAAAAACTGTTGCATTATTTAAAGTAATACCAAATGTGTTACAATTAGAATCAAAATAACCATAGCCGTAGTGACCACCCTGAGAACAGTCAGAAACAAACACTTCTACAGTTACGTTTTGATTCATGTAAGGAGTTAGATCAATTGAATATTTTTGCCAACCTTGATTGTATGTATTAGCACCTACGGTTGTCCATGTTGTAGGACCAATTCCGGGGCATGAAGCAGTAGTAGTAACTGAAGGAGGAAGAATACTAAAGTTAGGACACGTTTGGAGAATATTTATAGCATCTCTAATTCTTACATACATATATGGCATATCGCAACAAATATGATTACTACCACTAGCAATCATGATGTATGCAAACTCGTATAAGAAATTGGTTGAAGTAACTGAGAACTGTTGATTAACTTTTACAACACTAAAAAAAGGATTTGTGTTATTGTTATCATTCAATTTCAAAACTTTATTTCCGGCAAATGGAGAATTCGGAACAACACCAACAATTGGATCAAAAAACGGCGTGGTATTTATTTGCAAGAAGGGCGCACCTAATGCAATAAGAGTTGGTGTTGCGGGATAATTACATGAGTTTGAGTTTGTTCCTCTTGATCCTAACCAAGGTGCTAATACATTTGATTCAAATCCTTCATTCACACAAGGCGCTGCCATGATCTGATCATTGCCGCTTGGTATCTTAGAAAAGAAACTAGATGATTGATAATTATCAGAAGAATTACCTGACCCTAAATTATATTTTATGTTTACAAAGTCTCTTTTCTTCCAATACATAAACCCCATTTGATCTTCGGGATCAAGGTTACGATCGCGCATTTCTTTTAACGCAGCTTTTTGATCAAACCCTTTTAAAGAGTCGGAAGTAAAAATATAATACGGATTTTGAGAATACGATAGTGTGGTCGAAAAAATAAACAATAGGAAAAATCCTAGGTTTCTTAGCTTAATTCTATTCATTAAAATTTGATTTCTGTATCTCAATATTACCGAATTTTTCGTTAACTTTTTTACTTAAATGCACTCTTAACACGCTTTATTTAGAATAGAAAAAAATTTAACGATTGCACTAAAAACAAAAAAGGTTGCCTTGTGAGCAACCTTTTCATTTAATGTTAAATTTAACGTTTTATTCTTCGGTAGTAGTATCCTTACCTTCCGTTTTAGCGTCAGTTTTTTTAACGCGGCTACGACGAGTTTTTGGTTTTTTGGCTTCACCGGTAGGTTTTGTATTTGTGTAGATCTCATTGAAATCAACCAATTCAATTAAAGCCATTTCAGCAGCATCACCTTGTCTGTTACCAGTTTTAATGATACGAGTGTAACCACCTTTTCTTTCTCCAATTTTAGCAGCAACATCTTTGAACAAGATGCCTATTGCTTCTTTATTTTGAAGATAAGCGTATACAGTTCTTCTGTTATGCTGACTATCCACTTTACCTTTTGTGATCAATGGCTCAACATATAAACGTAATGCTTTTGCTTTTGCCAAAGTGGTAAAAATGCGCTTATGCTCTATTAAAGATATTGCCATATTGGCTAACATAGCTTTTCTATGAGCGCTCTTGCGACCTAAGTTATTTATTTTATCTCCGTGTCTCATTTTACTTTAATGATTCAAGAATCAGGATGCATGAGGCATGACGTGTCTTGTGTCTTGCTTCGTGCTTCTTGCCTCTTAGTTATTAATCTTTATCTAATTTATATTTTGCAACGTTCATTCCAAATTGTAAACCTTTTGTTTGCACAAGGTCTTCTAATTCGGTTAATGATTTTTTACCGAAGTTACGGAATTTCAAAAGGTCGTTCTTATTGAATGATACAAGCTCACCTAATGTTTCAACATCTGCAGCTTTCAAGCAATTTAATGCACGTACCGAAAGGTCCATGTCAACTAACTTGGTTTTCAATAACTGACGCATGTGTAAACTTGTTTCATCAAATTCTTCTTCATTGCGTTTTTCTTCTGCATCAAGAGTTATTTTTTCATCAGAGAATAACATAAAGTGGAATATCAAGATCTTCGCTGCTTCTTTTAGTGCTTCTTTTGGATGAATAGAGCCATCAGTGATTATGTCTAATATCAAACGTTCAAAGTCGGTTTTTTGTTCAACACGGTAGTTCTCGATAGTGTATTTTACATTCTTAATTGGAGTGTAAATAGAATCTATAAATATAGTGCCTGCTGTAGCGTTGTTTGTTTTATTCTCTTCAGCGGGAACATAACCGCGTCCTTTTTCAATGGTAATTTCCATTTTTAAACGAACAGACACATCACAATTGAAGATAACTAGATCTGGATTTAAAATTTGGAAACCATTTACATATTTCCCGATATCACCAGCAGTAAAATTTTCGCTACCTGCGAAATGCACAACCACTTTTTCTATATCGTGATTATCAATTTGTTTTTTGAAACGTACTTGTTTTAAGTTTAGAATGATCTCAGTAACATCTTCAACAACACCTTTGATCGTTGAAAATTCATGATCAACACCTTCTATTTTAATGCTAGTGATAGCAAAACCTTCCAATGACGATAACAAAATACGGCGTAAAGAATTCCCTATAGTGATACCAAAACCGGGCTCTAATGGTCTGAATTCAAACTGTCCTTCAGTCTCCGTAGAGTTGATCATGATAACCTTATCAGGTTTTACGAAATTTAAAATTGCCATATTATATAGTTTATTAAGTTATAAAAATTAAAAATTACTTAGAGTACAACTCGACGATCAATTGTTCCTTTATGTTCTCAGGAATCTGTGATCTTTCAGGACGGTTCATATACTTACCTGTCATGGTTCCTTTATCAAAATCCATCCAAGCGTATTTATTAACTGTACCTGATATTGAGTTTACTATCGGCTCAAGTGATCTTGATTTCTCGCGAACGCTAACAACATCACCCGGCTTTAGAGTGTATGAAGCTACGTTTACTAATGAACCATTCACATTGATGTGTGCATGAGAAACCAACTGACGAGCAGCGCGACGACTAGGGGCGATTCCCATACGGTAAACCACGTTATCTAATCTGCTTTCTATTAATTGCAATAACACTTCACCGGTGATACCATGAGAACGTGCAGCTTTGTCGAAAATACGAGCGAACTGTTTCTCAAGTATTCCATACGTGTACTTTGCTTTTTGCTTTTCCCTTAGCTGAATTGCGTACTCACTTTGTTTAGCACGTTTTTTAGTGTTACCATGTTGCCCCGGGGGGTAGTTCTTTTTTTCTAACGCTTTGTCAGGACCAAATATTGGTTCCTTGAACTTACGAGCGATCTTTGATTTTGGACCAGTGTACCTTGCCATTTTAAATAATTGTTCTTTTTATTATTTTCTTTTTATTATTTAAGTTACTTGGGCTTTACCCAGCAACTCCAAACCCCGTGACCTAACGGGGCTGGCTTATTTACTCCGTTGGAAAAAATTCCTGCGGAATGAATTTCATTAAACGCGACGACGCTTCGGAGGGCGACATCCATTGTGAGGCATTGGTGTAATGTCCACAATTTCTGAAACCTCGATGCCAGATGCAGCGATGCTACGAATAGCACTTTCTCTACCTGCACCAGGACCTTTTACATAAACTTTTACTTTACGTAAACCCGCTTCAAACGCTACTTTACCACAATCTGATGCAGCCATTTGAGCAGCATAAGGTGTGTTCTTTTTTGAACCACGGAATCCCATTTTACCAGCACTGCTCCAAGAAATTACTTGTCCGGCAAGGTTGGTTAATGAAATAATAATATTGTTGAACGTTGCATTTATATGCATTTCTCCGCTCGCCTCTACCTTTACAGTTCTCTTACGAGTTGAAGTTTTTGCTGCAGGTGTAGTTTGTTGTTGTTGTTTAGCCATTGTATTTAAAAACTATACTTAATTATTATTTAGTTGCCATTTTTTTGTTGGCAATTGTTTTACGACGACCTTTACGAGTACGCGCGTTTGTTTTTGTACGTTGTCCACGAACCGGTAAACCGTTACGGTGACGTTGGCCGCGATTGCTATTAATATCAACCAAACGTTTAATGTGCAATTGAACTTCTGAACGTAAAGCACCTTCAACTTTAAAGCCATTATTAATAAAGTTACGGATCGCGTTTTGTTCATCATCGTTCCATTCAGAAACCTTTTTATCATGATTGATGCCACAATCATTAAGAATTCTTGCAGCTCTGCTTGGGCCAATTCCAAAGATATAGGTCAATCCTATAATTCCTCTTTTATTTTTTGGTAGATCTATACCAGCTATACGTGCCATATTTTCTCTTTAAATTTTAAAATTACTTTTGTCTTTGTTTGAATTTCGGTGTCTTTTTATTGATCACATACAATTTTCCTTTGCGGCGTACAATGATGCAATCCACACTTCTTTTCTTTATTGATGCTTTTACTTTCATCGTTTCTCTTTTTTAAGATCTTATTTGTATCTAAATGTTATTCTTCCTTTTGTTAAGTCGTAAGGACTCATTTCCAGCTTCACTTTATCTCCAGGCAAAATTTTGATGTAGTGCATCCTCATTTTCCCCGAAATATGTGCCGTTATAATATGTCCATTCTCTAATTCTGCACGAAACATCGCGTTACTTAACGCTTCAATAATAGTTCCATCTATTTCAATGTTCGCTTGTTTCGCCATATATTATCCTTGTTGAACCATCATAGCATTAGCGCCACGACCCTTTATCCTACCCGACTTCATCAACCCATCGTAGTGACGATTCAATAAATACGTTTCAATTTGTTGTAATGTATCCAATACCACACCCACTAAGATCAACAGTGAAGTTCCACCGTAAAAATCAGCGAACGCGCTATTAACTCCAAGCTTTTGTGCAAATGACGGCATGATAGCAACACCAGCAAGGAATAAAGATCCTGGCAATGTTATACGATTCATAACTGCATCAATAAATTCTGCTGTTTTATTTCCTGGCTTAACACCCGGAATAAATCCGCCATTACGCTTCATATCGTCGGCCAAATTTTTTGGGTTAACCATGATAGCTGTATAGAAATACGTAAATAAAATAATTAGCACAGCGAAAATCAAATTATACCAGAAACCATAACGATCTTGGAATACACCACCTGTGCTGCTAGAAAAACCTGCAACTGCTGCCGGTATAAACATGATAGCTTGTGCAAAAATGATTGGCATTACACCTGCTGCATTTACTTTTAAAGGAATGTATTGACGAACTCCGCCGTATTGTTTGTTACCAACAATTTTTTTGGCGAATTGCACCGGTATTCGTCGCGTACCCTGCACGAGCAAGATACAACCAACAATTACCATCAATAATAATACGATCTCAATCAAGAAGATGATCAAACCACCGTTACCGGAAGTTCTTGATTTTACTTCAGATAAAAACGCGAAAGGTAAGCGTGAAATGATACCGATCATGATGATTAAAGAAATTCCGTTACCTAAACCTTTATCAGTAATACGCTCACCTAACCACATTACGAACATGGTGCCTGTAACAAGGATCAAAATAGTTTGTACCCACCACATAGTTGAAGTATCACCAAATGCGTTTGGAGCGGTTTGTTTGATAGAAGCTATATAACCCGGAGCTTGAACAGCAGTAACACCAATTGTTAATAAACGCGTGAATTGGTTTATTTTTTTACGACCGCTTTCGCCATCGCGTTGAAGTTTTTGGAAGTAAGGAACTGCCATTCCTAATAATTGGATGATGATGGATGCTGTAATGTATGGCATGATACCCAATCCGAAAACAGACGCACGTAAAAACGCACCGCCCGCGAACATATTGATCAATCCAACCAATCCACCAGAATCTCCTGCCTTATCACGGGCATCATCAAGTGCAGCGATATCAATACCGGGTAATACAACGTAAGAACCTAAACGGTAAACCAAGATCAACGCAAGCGTCATCAAGATCCTTTGTCTTAATTCTTCAATTGCCCAAATATTGCGTAACGTATCTAAAAAACGCTTCATATTTTATTTTACTTGAGTTGCTACTCCGCCTTTATCTTCAATTGCCTTTTTAGCAGTTGTTGTAAATGCGTGTACTTTGATATCTAATTTCGATTTTAATTCGCCATTACCTAAAATTTTGATAAGGTCGTTTTTGCTTGCTAAACCATTTTTTATTAATAGTTCGCTTGTAATTTCACTTGCTTTTAATTTATCTGCCAATTGTTGAATTGCTGATAAATTGATACCGCGGTATTCAATACGGTTAACGTTTTTAAAACCAAATTTTGGTAAACGACGTTGTAGAGGCATTTGACCACCTTCAAAACCACGCTTACTTGAGTAACCAGAACGTGATTTAGCGCCTTTGTGACCACGCGTTGCAGTTCCACCACCGCCAGAACCCTGACCGCGACCACGACGGAAGTTGTTTTTTATCGAACCTTTTGAAGGTTTTAATGAGCTTAATTTCATCTTGATATTATTTAAATACTTTCTACTTTCAATAAATGCATCACTTTGGCAATCATTCCATCAACCGAAGGACTAGTTTTTTTTTCTATTACTTGGTATGTTTTTTTAAAGCCAAGTGCTGTTAATGTTGCGCGTTGAGCCGGAGACCTTTTTGCGAAACTTTTTACTAATGTTAATTTTACTTTTGACATGTTCTTATAAATTAACCGTTAAATACTCTATCTAAAGTGATACCACGTTGTTGCGCTACTGTAATAGAATCACGCATTTTTGTTAACGCATCAAATGTTGCTTTTACCACGTTGTGTGGATTACTTGAGCCTTTTGATTTTGCTAATACATCGGTAATACCAACACTTTCTAATACTGCACGCATTGCACCACCTGCAATTACACCAGTACCGTGAGCTGCAGGTTTTAAAAATACACGTGCACCACCAAATTTACCTTCTTGCGAATGTGGAACTGTTCCGTGTAATATAGAAACCTTTACTAAACTCTTTTTTGCGTCTTCAATACCTTTAGTGATAGCATCAGTTACTTCGTTTGCTTTACCAAGACCATGACCGATAACACCTTTTTCGTTACCAACCACAACAATAGCAGCAAAACTAAAGTGACGACCACCTTTTGTTACTTTGGTTACACGTTGTATTGCAACCAATTTATCTTTTAATTCTATTTCGCTCGATTTAACGCGCTTTACTCCTTCTTTAGACATCTTATCTGTTTTTCAAATTAAAATTTTAAACCATTTTCGCGAGCAGCATCAGCCAAAGCTTTGATGCGACCATGATAAATAAACCCATTTCTATCAAAAACGATCTCACTAATACCTGCAGCAACAGCTCTTTCGGCGATAAGTTTACCAACCAATTTTGCTTTTTCTGTTTTTGTTCCCTTTGTAGCTTTCAAACTTTTATCGTTTGTACCTGCAGCGATAATAGTTTTGCCTTCTGCATCAGAAACTATTTGTGCATAGATCTCAGAATTACTTTTGTAAACTGAAAGTCTATGTTGTTTTGTTGTTGTCTTAAGAGATTTCTTGATCCTATGTTTCAAGCGTTCTCTTTTTTCTATTTTATTTAATGCCATCTCTTAAATTTTAAGTATTATTTCTTAGCTGCTGATTTACCTGCTTTTCTACGCAATACCTCTCCAGCAAACTTGATACCTTTTCCTTTGTATGGTTCAGGTTTACGTAAACTACGGATCTTAGCTGCTACCATTCCTAATAAAGCATTATCGTGGCTTTCCAAAATAACTTTAGGATTTGCACCTTTTTCAGATGTTGTAGTAACTTTAATTTCGGTTGGCAACTGGAAGTTAATATTGTGCGAGTAACCTAATGATAATTCTAACATTTGACCTTTGTTAGAAGCACGGTACCCTACACCTACTAGTTCTTGCTCAGTTTTGTAACCTTCGCTAACTCCTTTTACCATGTTAGCAATTAAAGCGCGGTATAAACCATGCAATGCTCTATGACGTTTTTGATCGGTTGGACGTGCTACGGTAATGATGCCATCTTTCACTTCAACCGTGATATCTGGATCCATTTTTTGAGTTAAGATTCCTTTTGGACCTTTAACTGTTACAGTTCCTTTAGCTGGGGTAACTTCTACACCTTTTGGTACTGTTATTGGGGCTTTTCCTATACGTGACATTTTCTTTCCTCCTATTGATTAAGAAATATAACATAACACTTCACCGCCTACTTTCATTTTCTTAGCTTCCTTATCGGTCATAACACCTCTAGAAGTAGAAATAATGGCTATTCCTAAGCCATTTAGTACACGTGGAATTGCATCAACTCCTGAATACTTACGTAAACCAGGACTAGAAACGCGATCTAAAGTACGAATCGCAGATTGATGAGATACCGGATGGTATTTCAACGCGATCTTAATTAGACCTTGTTTGTTAGATGTTTCTTCGAATTTGTAATTTAAGATGTAACCTTTTTCGAAAAGGATCTTGGTGATCTCTTTTTTAAGGTTAGAGGCTGGAACCTCTACTACCCTGTGATTTGCCTTAATAGCGTTTCTAACGCGTGTTAAGTAGTCTGATACTGTATCTGTCATTTTTTTTAAGTTTATATGTTATTCCAAGTCAATGGAATAATTATATTAAACAATATATTATTTCCTATAAAATAGGACGGCAAAGGTACTAAACTTTAACCAACCTACAAATTTATTATTTTACCAGCTTGCCTTGGTAAGTCCCGGGATCAAGCCAAAAAGCACCATTTCGCGGAAAGTAACACGACTTACCCCAAAAGTACGCATGTACCCTCTAGGACGACCTGTTAATTTACAACGATTACGCATACGTACTTTACATGAGTTGCGTGGTAATTTCTGCAACTCCGTGTAATTTCCAGCGTCTTTAAGCGCTTTGCGTTTATCAGCGTATTTATCTACCAGTTTCTTACGTTTGACCTCGCGGGCCTTCATTGATTCTTTTGCCATCTCTTATTTTTTGAACGGAATTCCAAATTGGGTTAGTAATGCTAATGCTTCTTTATCGGTTGGTGCTGAAGTAACAAAGGTAATGTCCATTCCTTGGATCTTTGTTACTTTGTCGATATCGATCTCAGGGAAAATGATCTGCTCAGTTATACCTAATGTATAATTACCATAACCATCAAATCCTTTGTTGTTTACTCCTTTAAAATCACGGATACGTGGTAATGATGAAGCAACCAAACGGTCTAAGAATTCATACATTTTATCGCCACGTAATGTTACACGAACACCAATGGCTACACCTTTACGCAATTTAAAGTTTGATATATCCTTTGTAGAATATGTAGGAACTGCTTTTTGACCTGTAATTGTGGTCATTTCTTTCACAGCTGACTCTATCATTTTCTTGTCAGATACTGCATCACCAATACCTTGGTTGATACAAATTTTTTGCAATTTTGGAACCTGCATAACGGTTTTGTAATTGAATTGAGATTGTAAGTTCTTTACGATCTCATCACGATATTTACCTTTTAAGCGTGGTTTGTAAGTTGTTGCTGCCATTATTTAACTGCCTCCTTAGTTTTTTTAGAATAACGTTCTGTTTTTCCTGTTTTTTCGTCGGTTCTGCGACCTAATCGAACTGTTTTACCACCTTCAACAAACATTAAGTTTGAAATGTGAATAGAACCTTCTTTTTTTGTGATACCACCGTTGGTGTTCTTTGCGCTAGGCTTTTCGCTTTTGCTGATCAAATTCACACCTTCTACAATAACACGATTCTTTTTTGTATCAATAGAGATGATCTTACCTTCCTGGCCTCTTGATTCGCCTGAAATGACCTTAACGGTGTCTCCTTTTTTTAATATTAACTTCTTCATCTTTTTAATTTCTTTTTATAGTACCTCTGGTGCTAACGAGATAATTTTCATGAATTGTTTATCACGTAATTCACGAGCCACTGGGCCAAAAATACGTGTACCGCGAATCTCGTCAGTTGCGCTTAACAACACTACTGCGTTATCATCGAAACGGATATACGATCCGTCTGCACGGCTTATTTCTTTTTTAGTACGTACGATCACTGCTTTACTTACAGTACCTTTTTTAACGTTACCACTAGGTAAAGCATGCTTAACTGTTACAACCACTTTATCGCCAATCGACGCATAACGTTTTCTTGTACCACCTAAAACACGTATCACCAATACTTCTTTAGCACCGCTATTATCTGCAACTGCTAATCTTGATTCGTTTTGTATCATTTCTTAATTCTATTAACGTTAAAAATTATTTAACTTTTTCTACGATCGTTACTAAACGCCATTTTTTTGTTTTGCTCATTGGGCGTGTTTCTGCAATTGTAACTGTGTCGCCAATGCTGCACTCGTTCTTCTCATCGTGTGCAACGAACGTACTAGTTTTGTTAAGGAACTTACCGTATTTAGGGTGTTTTACTTTACGCATCACAGCCACTACGATACTTTTGTTCATTTTATTACTGGTAACTACACCAGTTTTTTCTTTTCTTAAATTTCTTTCTATTTCCATGTTTAAAGCAGATTATTTTTTGGTTGCTTTACGTTTTGTGGCCTCGGTTAGCAAACGAGCGATGTTACGACGATTAATTCGAAGTAATATTGGATTCTCTAAAGGAGAAACACCGTGATTTACCTTCATCTTTATCATAGCGGCTTTTTCTTCAGTTACTTTTGACTGAATGTCTTGTTCCGATAAAGCTTGAATCTCTTTGTTTTTCATTTTTTTTATTTTTAATTATGCTTGAGGAACTTCGTAATCCCTTCTTACAATAAACTTAGTGTTGATAGGTAATTTTTGAGCAGCTAAACGTAATGCTTCTTTAGCAACCTCTACCGGAACACCTTCTGCTTCGAATAAGATACGTCCTGTTTTTACAGGGCACATCCAATATTCTGGGGCACCTTTACCTTTACCCATACGCACCTCTGCTGGTTTTGAAGTTACCGGACGATCTGGAAAAATCCTGATCCATACTTGCCCTTCACGTTTCATGAAACGGGTTAAAGCAACACGGGCAGCTTCTATTTGGCGAGCTGTAATACGAGCTTCTTCCATCGCTTTAATACCGAATGAACCAAAAGCTAACTCATGCCCACGTTTGGCATTGCCTTTCATTTTCATCTTTTGCGACTTTCTATACTTTGTTCGTTTTGGTTGTAACATGACTTAATTTCTTAAATACTTAATACTATTTTTCTTCTCTTTTAGGACCTCTTCTTTTATTCCCGAACTTGTTTCCACGATCATCGTTTCCACCGCCGCGGTTATCGCCACCTTTACCTTTGTCTTTCATTAAACCAATGTTAGGAGAAAGATCACGCTTACCGAAAACTTCGCCACGGCAGATCCAAACTTTAACACCAATTCTTCCATAAGAAGTATGAGCTTCGGCAACAGCATAGTCTATATCAGCACGAATCGTATGTAATGGAGTACGTCCTTCTTTGTAGCCTTCTGTTCTTGCCATTTCAGCGCCGCCTAAACGACCGCTTACTTTTATTTTTATTCCTTCTGCACCTAAACGCATTGTACTTGACATTGACATTTTAGCTGCACGACGAAATGATATACGACCTTCGATCTGACGAGCGATGCTATCAGCAACTAATCTCGCGTCTAATTCAGGACGTTTAATTTCAAAAATATTTATTTGAATTTCTTTCTTAGTTAATTTCTTTAACTCTTCTTTCAGCTTGTCAACCTCTTTACCGCCCTTTCCGATAATGATACCCGGACGAGCTGTATTGATAGTTACAGTGATAAGTTTTAAAGTTCTCTCGATAACAATTTTAGAGATACTACCTTTTGGCAAACGTGCTTTTACGTAGTTTCTAATCTTATCATCTTCGATTAATTTTTCAGAATAATCTTTACCACCAAACCAGTTGGAATCCCAACCTTTGATGACACCTAATCTGAAACCTATTGGATTTACTTTTTGTCCCATTGTAATATCTTATTATTTTTTATCTAAAGTTAATGTTACGTGATTTGAACGCTTGCGAATACGGTATCCACGACCTTGCGGTGCAGTGCGTAAACGTTTTGCCATCATACCACCATCTACCACTACACTCTTCACAAAAAGTGTATTCTCTTCAACTCTCTCGTTTGATTTTGCTTCGTAATTTGCGATCGCAGATTTTAGAAGTTTCTCTAAACGACCAGAAGCTTCACGCGTGTTGAATTTTAAAATGTTTAATGCCTTGTAAACATCTAAACCTCTAACTAACGCAGCTACCTGGTTCATTTTACGTGGAGATGTTGGACAATTATTAAGCTTAGCAAAATATGTTGTTTTGTTCGCTTCTTTTCTTTTATCGGCTACTAACCTTTTTCTGTTTCCCATGATTTCCCGTTATTATTTTTTGTTATGACCAGCGTGGCCTTTAAATACGCGGGTTAACGCAAACTCTCCTAGTTTATGTCCTACCATGTTCTCGGTTACGTAAACCGGGATAAATTTTGCACCATTGTGTACAGCAAAAGTATGCCCTACAAACTCTGGTGGAATTGTTGAACGACGTGCCCACGTCTTGATAGCCGACTTTTTGCCGCTAGCATTCATTTTATCAACTTTACCTGCTAGGTTGTGGTCAATAAAGGGTCCTTTTTTAAGTGATCTTGCCATGTTTTGTTTTTAGTTATGAACTCTCTTTTTATTACCCTTAGACTTCGCTCAGGGTAACACTGGAGCCATTAAACGTTTATAATTATTATTTCTTTCTTCTTTCGATAATGTGTTTGTTACTTGCTTTTGCTTTGTAACGTGTTTTGTACCCTTTTGCAGGAATACCATTTCGTGAGCGTGGGTGACCACCAGATGCACGACCTTCTCCACCACCCATTGGATGATCAACCGGATTCATTGCTACTGGCCTGTTACGAGGACGACGGCCTAACCAACGACGGCGACCAGCTTTTCCATGTACTTCTAAGTTATGATCAGGGTTTGAAACCGCTCCAATTGTAGCTTTACATGTAACTAAGATCATACGAACCTCACTTGAAGGCATACGTAATACTGCATATTTTCCTTCGCGGGCAGTTAATTGAGCATAGCTACCTGCACTGCGCGCTAAAGCTGCACCTTGACCCGGGCGTAATTCAATATTATGAATGATAGTTCCTAAAGGAACTTCAGACAATAACAGTGTATTCCCAATCTCAGGAGAAGCTCCAGTACCAGACATGATCTTTTGATCAACTAGTAATCCTTGCGGAGCAATGATGTAACGTTTTTCACCGTCTTTGTAACACACTAATGCAATGCGCGCCGAACGATTTGGATCGTACTCAATTGTTTTTACTGTTGCTTCAATTCCATCCTTATCTCTTTTGAAATCGATAAGACGTAATGCTTTTTTATGTCCACCGCCGATATAACGGATGGTCATTTTACCGGTATTATTTCTTCCACCAGATCTTTTGGTAGAAACAATAAGACTCTTCTCAGGTTTACCTGTAGTAATTTCAGCAAAATCTCCGCTAATCTTGTAGCGTAAACTTGGTGTTAATGGCTTATACTTTTTTAATCCCATTTTGAAAACTTTTTATTCTATTAAATACTTGCGTAAAAATCAATTGTTTCGCCATCCTTTAAAGTTACGATCGCCTTTTTATTGCGATTAACTCTACCAATAGCAACTCCGCGTGTTGTGTTACGAGTTTTTACTTTACCAACGTATTGTTGCGTGTTTACCGAGTCAACTTTAACTCCGTACAAAGCTTCAATTGCCGATTTTATCTCTAATTTATTAGCCGTTTTTACAACCACAAAGCCATAACGATTAAGTTTTTCGGCTTGTGCGCTCATCTTTTCAGTGATGATTGGCTTTACAATAATTCCCATTGTTACTTATTTAAAATTGTTTCAATTACTTTAACCGAACTTTCCGCTATGATCACGTTATCTGCATGAAGGATATCGTATGTATTGATATCAGTTGCTGTAATAACTTTTGACCCTGGCAAATTGCGTGATGATAAATACACGTTATCATTTTTAGAACCAATAATGAACAATGTTTTTTTGCTGTCTAAATTCAAATTCTTGATCAAGTCAACAAAATTCTTTGTTTTTGGAGCTTCAAAATTAAAATCTTCTAATACAGTGATAGCATTCTCTTTTGCTTTATAAGTTAAAGCCGAGATACGCGCTAAATTTTTCACCTTCTTATTTAATTTGAAAGAATAATCGCGAGGACGAGGACCGAATGCGCGACCACCACCAACAAACACCGGTGATTTCATAGAACCCGCACGAGCTCCACCTGTTCCTTTTTGACGCTTCAATTTTTTTGTGGTGCGCGCTATCTCAGCACGTTCTTTTGATTTGTGTGTGCCTTGACGTTTATTCGCTAAAATGCTTTTCACATCAAGATAGATACAATGATCATTTGGTTCAGCAGCAAAAATAGAATCCATAAGATCTACTTTCTTAGCTGTTTTTTTACCACTTATATTTAATACTTCTATTTGCATGATTACTTCTCAATTAAAAGATAAGATCCTTTAGCACCAGGAACTGAACCTTTCACAAGGATCAAATTCTTGTCTGCCATAATTTTTACAACCTGTAGATTTTGAACTTTTTTACGATTTCCACCCATACGACCAGCCATACGCATACCTTTCATTACGCGTGAAGGATCGGATGATGCACCTAATGAGCCAGGAGCTCTCTCGCGATCATGTTGTCCGTGCGATTTATTAGCGTGTCCTACACCGGCAAAACCGTGACGTTTAACAACACCTTGAAAACCTTTACCTTTTGATGTTCCAACTACATCCACAAAATCACCTTCAACAAACAATTCCACTGTAATGGTATCGCCTAAGTTCTTTTCTGCTTCAAAGTGACGGAACTCAACAACTCTACGTTTTGGGGTTGTTTTTGCTAAAGCAAAATGACCTTTCATTGCACCTGATGTGTTTTTTTCTTTCTTCTCATCAAACGACAATTGTACAGCTTTGTAACCATCCTTTTCATTGGTTTTTACTTGCGTAACAACGCAAGGACCCGCTTCAATAACTGTGCATGGTATGTATTTACCAGAGGCATCAAAGAAGCTCGTCATTCCTATTTTTTTACCAATTATTCCTGACATTTTATTTTTTGTTTATTTATTAATTTAATTTTTATTCTTTCGTTGTCCTTCCTCCCCTCTTTGCTTTCACAACAGCTTTCTCAAAAATCCACTGGACTTTTGTCTCTCAAGAGGGAGATAAGGGTAAGCAAATAACTAAACTTTAATTTCTACTTCAACACCACTAGGCAATTCAAGTTTCATTAATGCATCAACAGTTTTAGATGTAGAACTGTAGATGTCCAATAAACGCTTGTAAGCACACAATTGAAATTGGTCACGCGCTTTTTTGTTTACGTGTGGCGATTTCAAAACAGTGAAAATACGTTTGTTTGTAGGTAATGGAATTGGTCCATTAACTACCGCACCTGTAGCTTTTACAGTTTTTACGATCTTCTCGGCCGACTTGTCAACTAAGTTGAAGTCGTACGATTTTAGTTTTATTCTTATCCTCTGGCTCATAATAAAGAACGATTAATTATTATACTTTTTCTTTGCTTCCTTTTGATTTTGAAATTACGTCAGCTGCAATATTAGCAGGTGCTTCATTGTAATGACTGAATTCCATTGTTGAAGTTGCACGACCAGAAGTTAGCGTACGTAATTGTGTAACGTAACCAAACATTTCTGATAATGGAACTTTAGCTTTTATAACTTGTGCGTTACCCTTGCTATCCATGCCTTCAATTTGTCCGCGGCGACGATTTAAGTCACCTACTACATCACCCATGTTTTGCTCTGGGCAAAGTACTTCCACTTTCATGATAGGCTCTAATAATACAGGCTTACATTTTGGTAGCGCTTCACGGTATGCGGTGCGTGCACAAATTTCAAATGATAATGCATCCGAGTCAACATTGTGGTATGAACCGTCGGTTAAAACGATCTTCATTCCTACAAGTGGATAACCTGCTAGTACACCATTGTTCAAAGAGGCTTTAAACCCTTTTTCAACAGCCGGAATAAATTCGCGAGGAATATTACCACCCGTGATCTCATTAACGAATTGTAACCCACCAGTTTTTGAAGAATCAAAATCAGCGTCCATAGGTCCAACACTAAAACGAATATCAGCGAATTTACCACGTCCACCAGTTTGTTTTTTGTAAACTTCGCGGTGATCGATAGTTGATGTGATAGACTCTTTATACGCTACTTGTGGAGCACCTTGGTTAACTTCTACTTTAAACTCACGTTTTAAGCGGTCAACAATAATTTCTAAGTGAAGCTCACCCATGCCTGAAATAATGGTTTGGCCTGAATCTTCATCAGTTTTAATACGGAAAGTTGGATCTTCTTCGGCTAATTTATTTAAACCTACACCTAAGCGATCTAAGTCACCTTGAGTTTTAGGCTCAATAGCGATAGCGATAACCGGCTCAGGGAAATTCATTGCCTCTAATACAATTGGATGTTTTTCATCACACAATGTATCACCTGTACGAATATCTTTAAAACCTACTGCTGCACCAATATCTCCGGCTTCAATAAATTCAACAGGATTTTGTTTATTAGCATGCATTTGGAAAATACGAGAAATACGTTCTTTATTACCTGAACGTGTATTTAATACGTAAGAACCTGCATCTAAACGGCCGGCATATGCGCGGAAGAAACACAAGCGGCCAACAAATGGATCGGTTGCAATTTTAAATGCTAATGCAGTGAATGGTTGATTAACGTCAGGCTTACGAGTAACTTCTTCTTCAGTATCAGGATTAATACCTTTAGTTTCTGGTTTATCCATAGGACTAGGCATTAATTCCATTACTAGATCCAACATAGTTTGAACGCCTTTGTTTTTAAAGGCACTTCCACACACCATTGGAACAATTTTATTTGCAACGCAAGCTTTACGCAAAGCGTCTAATACTTCTCTTTCTGTAATTGTTTCAGGAGCATCAAAGAACTTTTGCATGATATTATCATCAAAATCAGATACTGCTTCCAACATTTTTTCTCTCCACTCTTTTGCTTCTTCCAGCATATCAGCAGGGATAGGAACTTCTTTAAAGGTCATTCCTTTATCTTCGTCATTCCAAACAATTCCACGGAAGTTGATCAAGTCAACCACTCCAATAAAATTCTCTTCAGAACCAATTGGCAATTGTAATGGAACTGCATTACCTCCTAAAATTTCGCGGGTTTGTTTTACCACGTTCAAGAAATCTGCACCTTGGCGATCCATTTTATTAACGAAACCAATACGGGTTACATTATAATTATCTGCTAAACGCCAGTTTGTCTCTGATTGTGGTTCAACACCATCAACAGCAGAGAATAAGAATACTAAACCATCTAATACACGGAGTGAACGATTTACCTCTACGGTAAAATCAACGTGACCTGGAGTATCGATGATGTTAATTTTATAGTTATTATCGCGATATTTCCAGAAACAAGTTGTAGCAGCTGAAGTGATAGTAATACCACGCTCTTGCTCTTGCGCCATCCAGTCCATAGTTGCAGCACCGTCGTGTACCTCTCCAATTTTATGATTAACACCTGTATAATATAATATACGCTCAGTACAGGTAGTTTTTCCTGCGTCAATATGGGCTGCAATCCCAATGTTTCTTGTATATCTTAAGTCGCTCATTTTAAAGTCTGATGTTTTTAGTTTTTGGTTAGAAGCGAAAATGAGAGAATGCTTTGTTAGCTTCTGCCATTTTGTGTACGTCTTCTTTCTTTTTAAAAGCAGCACCTTCTTCTTTTGCAGCTGCAACAATCTCTCCGGCTAATTTTTGAGCCATCGATTTTTCGTTACGCTTACGTGCATATAGTATTAACCATTTAATAGCCATTGATACTTTACGATCAGGACGAATCTCTGAAGGAATTTGGAAAGTAGCTCCACCTACACGACGAGAACGCACTTCAACTTGAGGCGTTACGTTTGTAAGTGCTTTTTTAAACACTTCTAATCCATCTTCGCTTGTACGTTTTGCAACAGTTTCAATTGCATCGTGGAAAATTGTAGAAGCTGTGTTCTTTTTTCCATCGTACATTAAATTATTTAAAAAACGAGTTACCAATACATCATTAAAGATTGGATCCGGTAACAATACGCGTTTTTTTGCTTTACTTTTTCTCATTGTATACTATCTTTTGCTATTAATTATTTTTTCTTTGCTGCTGCAGCTGCTGCACCCGCTTTAGGACGTTTTGCTCCATATTTAGAACGTTGTTGTTTACGACCTTCAACACCTGCAGTGTCTAAGCTTCCACGAACAATATGGTAACGTACACCAGGAAGATCCTTTACACGGCCACCACGCACCAACACGATACTGTGCTCTTGTAGGTTATGACCTTCTCCTGGGATATAGGCAATAACTTCCTGTTTGTTAGTTAAACGCACCTTCGCCACCTTACGCATTGCTGAGTTTGGTTTTTTAGGAGTTGTTGTGTACACTTTGGTACAAACACCACGACGCTGCGGACATGAGTCTAACGCAGCAGACTTGCTCTTGTTAACCGCCTTCTTGCGGCCCTTTCTTACTAGTTGTGATATTGTAGGCATCTTAATCCTTTGTATTAATGATTTTTACACTATTCAAATACATTTTTTTGAATAGGGACGGCAAAGATAGTGATTTAATTTCATCCACCAAGTTTTTTTAAACGTTTTTTTAACGAAGCCCTAATTTAAGATTTTCCTAGTGAAAATGAAGGTTTTGGCAGTGTTTTGGGAAAGCAATTATGAAGCTGAGATTTGTGAATATTGCAAGCTATCTAAAACGATTTAAAGTACCGTTTTGAGGATTCAATTATTATCCTTATATTTGACTATTAATTGTAAATACTAAAATGACTATTAAAGAACATGCCCTAACTCTTTTTGATGACTATAAAGAATTAACTGTAAAAGAGTTAGCTGCAAAAACAAATGCTTCTAAGCAAATGATACATCATGTATTAAATGAACTTTTAAGCAAACGAATGATTCAGAAACTAGGCCGTACGCCCAAAACCAGCTACCGTTTGGTGGAAATCGAGGACCTAAGTCAAGATGTTAAGGTTCCGCACCTCAAAGAGCAAGAAAGCTTGCTCCTAAACGACCTTTTTTTAATGGTTGATGAAACCGGGAATTTGTTAAAAGGTGCCCCGGCCTTCGCGCTTTGGTGTGCTCAACGCGGTTTATCGTTTCAAAAAACATTAGATGAGTTTGACTCGACATTACAAAATTATAAAGGCCTTTATGATGAACATGGAAACATTAATGGCACCGAAAAACTACTAAACACAAAAGGCTACGACAAAATTTGGATCGATAATTTATATTACCTCGACTTATATGAAATAGAAAAATTTGGGAGAACTCCTTTAGGTACACTTTTGCATTACGCCAAACAAGGGCAAAGCGTTTACCTTATGAAATTACTGATGGCCGAAATTAAAACACGGATCCACGAATTTGTAAAACAACAAAAAGCAGATGCTATTGCATTTGTGCCTCCAACTATTAAACGCGAAACACAATTCATGAAATTTTTACAAAGCAATTTGAATTTGTCGCTGCCAATTGTAGAAATAAAAAAAGTGAGTGGATTAATTCCTATTCCACAAAAATCTCTTCCTAAATTAGATGAACGCATAAGAAATGCAGAGAATACATTTGCAGTTACAGATCCGAGGAAATTTAAACACGTGATACTAATTGATGATGCTGTTGAATCGGGTGCAACAGTAAATCAAATTGCAGGGAAGATAAAATTAAAAGGTATTGCAGCGGAGGTTACAGGCTTGGCTCTCGTTGGGAGTTTTGAAGGGTTTGAAGTGGTGAGTGAAATGTAATTTTAAAGTTTCTTAATAGTTGGTCGTGCCCCCTAAAAGCAAAATGTAGCCAAATAAAATAGAAAGCATTTTGCTTGCAGGGGTCGGGCTTTCCGTTCGCCGCGGCGAACAATCTTTTTGCGATCTTCCAGGAAAAAACAACATACGAAATCGCAAAAAGGATTTCTGTTACAATCCCTCACGCGGCAGTTTCGAAAACTATTTTCTAAAAATAATAGAATAAAAAAAACCTTCCACTACGCTCAGGGTTTCAAAACGCAAAGCGTCTCTGTGGTTTTTGTCTCTACAAGGAGTAGTTTTAAAAAATATGTTTCTCCGCATGATAAGATGAACGCACCAAGGGTCCACTTTCAACAAAACGGAAACCTTTTGATAATGCATACTCTTTATGCTTTTTAAATTCATCAGGATGCACAAAGCGAGCTACCTGAAGATGTTTTGTTGTTGGCTGAAGGTATTGACCAATTGTAAGTACGTCTACCTTTACATTAGCAAGATCATCAATGGTTTCAATAATCTCTTCTTCTGTTTCGCCAAGGCCAACCATTAAACCACATTTTGTTTTTACCCCGGCCTCATCTAAACGCTTTAAAACTTCCATGCTACGATCGTATTTTGCTTGAATACGTACTTGCGCAGTTAAACGGCGAACAGTTTCAATATTATGCGAAACAATATCAGGTTTTACATCAATGATGCGTTGTAAATTTTCCCATTTACCTGCAAAATCAGGAATGAGACATTCAAATTTTGTTTCAGGACTAATTTCTCTAATTGCCTTAATAGTTTCGGCCCAAATAATAGAACCACCATCTTTTAAATCGTCGCGATCTACGCTTGTGATTACACAATGTTTAACGCCCATTAATTTTACTGATTCTGCTACACGTTTTGGTTCGTCCCAATCAGCCGGCTTTGGTTTACCAGTAGCCACAGCGCAAAAACCACAGCTCCGCGTACAGATATTTCCGAGGATCATAAATGTTGCTGTGCCTGCGCCCCAGCATTCGCCCATGTTTGGGCAATTGCCGCTTTCACAAATGGTATGCAATTTATGTTTGCTTACAATATTGCGAACATGTAAATACTCTTTTCCGGTTGGGAGCTTTACTCGCAACCAGTCAGGTTTTTTTATCTTAAGGTTAGATTCGGAAACGTTTTCCAAATTAATTTCAGGAGAGCTCATAAGTTAATACCAACGCTTTCCGAAAACGAAACCAACATGTATGGTAACGATCAATGCTTCGGCAGGATTGCGCGCCATGGTTGGCAATTTTAAGGGGAAATAATTTATAGAAACTCCGGTTTCTATTGCTTTTACAAGATTTGTATAAGGTGCATATTCAAAACTCAAATTAAATTTACCAGCTAAAAATGGATACACTGAAAGCTCGCCCAAACCATTTGAAAATGGTGCGCGACCAATAACGCTATCTTGCGTAAATGTGGTTTCGTTATAACGGCGAAACTTATTTACCGTTGAAGCATCGTTAGTAACCGTGGTGTAATAATAGGGTTTTGCAAAGGCAATTCCGGGACCAATGCTATAAGAGTAACGCACTTCAACCGATTTTTTATCGGCCTTGCCTGCAATTGTTTTTTGGCGACCCACACTTGCTTTTACAAGTAGGATGCTATTTAATTTTCCGTAGATATAACGTTTTCGCTCTATATCAGAACCGGTTAATTTTATTTCTTTAGGATGTTTTAAAGTAGAAGCGTCGATCTCAAAATAAGATTTACGTTCGAAAGTTACATGCTTTGCACGGCGATATAATAAACCGTAACCACGCGTATGAGCATACATTTGAAAGGTTTGCTCGTTGCGATATAATACGTTAAGATCGCTGCCATCTTTTTCGTAATCGGGCATTATTTGTGCGTTTGAGTTCACACAAATTAATAGTAAAAATATAGAAACCAGCTTACGAAGCATACTTAACAAAATTAAATAATTCCTACTAAAAAACCTATATTTACAGTACACTAAAATTAAGTTTATGGCAACAAGTTTTGTTAAATATATGGGTGGTTTACGCACCGACTCGGAGCATTTGGCCAGCAAGCAGCACTATATTACTGATGCTCCAGTAGATAATCATGGTAAAGGTGAAGCGTTTTCGCCAACCGACTTAATGGCTACATCTCTTGCCAATTGTATGCTAACAGTGATGGGCATAAAAGCCAATAGCGAAGGAATGACAAGTATTGATGGCACAACTGCCGAGGTAATAAAAATTATGTATGCCGATCCGCGCAGAGTTGGAGAAATTCACATTAAGTTAACCTTCCCGAAAAATAATTACAGCGATAAGGAAAAAAAGATCTACGAAAACACGGCTCATACCTGCCCTGTTGCAAAAAGTTTGCACCCAGATTTGAAGCAAGTGTTGGAGTTTGTGTGGTGAGGGGAATTGGTTAAATTTGATAGGCCCTATAGAAGTAGAAAAACTACACACATAAGTGAGTTGGCAGTAATTTTATGAAGACACGACAACAAACAGAATTTTTAAGAACAGACGGACTTTACCAGTCGACAAAGAAATTAACAGGAGAAATTCATGCAGCTTGTTTCTTATATACTGCCTCTTGGACTTATTTGAGATTTATGACTGAAAATTCTATTCAAATATTCAACTCGAATTTTGACTTGACCAGAATGAAAGACCTAACAACTAAAATTGGACACATTAAAAAAATTACGGACAAATATGAGTTTTATCCTATAAAAGACGAGCACTGGTCTGACGGGACTTTCACTTTTAAACGAAAATACACTGACGAAACTGAAACCGAATTTTATGGACATTTGCGAACGGACATTTATGGAGAACAAGAACTTTTATTAGTAGACCATTTAAACAGAACAGACAATTTTAAATTTATCAAGTTTGAAGACAATCAAAAATTAGAATTTGAATACTTAAATTTATTCTCATCTAGTAAATATTTGTCGACTCATAGCTTTCCAAATTTTGGGTATTCAGACATTGAAACTGCAATTTCTTTCCAAACTTTAAAAAACGGCGATTACATCAGACAGTTAGGAGACAATCATTTAGACCATGACACTTTTTTTAGGACAGAAAAAGGTGATAATTATTATAAAAAACTAAAAGAAAAGCGAAACGAAAAATAAAAACTACTGCCAACACCAAGCAAGCGACACTTCCTACAAATTTAATTTTTTGAGAATCGGAACAAATGAAACTGAAATTCCTCAGATGATCACCCATAAATCATTACCTTTACCAAATGGATGAGGAAGGAAAAAAACCAGAACGCCGCGTAAGGTATATGGGCACGCATCCAAAAACCTTTAAGGAAAAGTATAAGGAGTTAAACCCTGAACAATACAAAGAAGATATTGAAAAGGTAATTCAGCAAGGGCGAACACCTGCGGGTATGCACAGAAGTATTTGTGTGCAAGAGATCATGGATGTTTTAAAAATTGCATCGGGCCAAATTGGCTATGATGCCACCTTGGGATATGGAGGGCATAGCTTAGAAATTTTGAAACATTTGGACGGCAAAGGAAAATTATATGCTACCGATGTAGATCCGTTTGAATTACCACGTACTAAAGAGCGATTGAATAATTTAGGATATGGTGATGAAATTTTAGTGATCAAGAAAATGAATTTTTCGGGCATCGACCTAATTGCAGCAGAAGCCGGTCCTTTAAATTTTGTATTGGCCGATCTTGGAGTATCCTCAATGCAAATTGATAACCCCGAGCGAGGCTTTTCGGTAAAAGTGGAAGGTCCTTTAGACTTAAGATTAAACCCCAAGAGCGGAGAATCGGCCGCTGATCTTTTAAAATTAATTTCGGAAGAAGAATTAGAAGCAGTACTTACTGAATATTCCGACGAGCCGTTTTCGCAACAAATAGCTGAGGCTATTATCTCTAAATTAAAAAAAGGTGGTGCTATAGAAACAACAACGCATTTAAAATACATCATTATAGAGGCACTTAAATTTCTTCCTGAAAACAGACGTTCGGATGAAACCAAAAAAGCTTGCCAGCGTTGTTTTCAAGCATTAAGAATTGCAGTAAATGATGAATTTGATGTATTAGAAAAATTTTTAGAAAAACTACCGGATGCCTTAACTAAAGGAGGAAAAGTTGCCATACTTTCATTTCATTCGGGTGAAGATAGACGCGTAAAAAAATATTTTCAGCACTATTTTCGAGAAGGTATTTTTAGCGAAATAGCCCCCGACCCTATTCGGCCTTCGGTTGAAGAAATTGCAGGTAACCCACGAGCGCGTTCGGCGAAATTGCGTTGGGCTGTAAAAGCCTAAGTTTTATTTATCTTTTGTACATTTGCTGGTAATGAACCTAAAACGCCCCAATAAAAAACTTGAATTACAAATACAACAAGCTGCAAAAAAGCTAAAATGCCCAATCCATAATAAAGAGACTAGCATTAGCATGGATAATGAAGAAGCTGAAGTTGTAGTTGGCGAAACATGCTGTGTGTTCTTTAAAAAAGACGTGTTTGTGTTGGGTGAGCGCATGCGCAAAGATTTTTTATATAAGGATCAAAAAATGCGTGAACGATTGGATAGAGAGTGGAAAAAAGCCAATAGGCCAAAGGGAGATGATCCTTCTTAGGAGCATCCTTGCTATTTCCATTCAGTTTTATTAGTTTTAGTTCCGAAAATAAAATATACATGAGAGCAATTAATTCACTTCTTATTTTTACCATAGCATCATTCTTACTTGCATCTTGCGGCGAAAAACCAGAGCCGAACGTAACAGTAAAAAAGAAATTCATCGAAGGTAGTAACTCTTATGAATTATTGATGTTTGATACCATTAACAAGATAGATGCAGACGGATTAAAGCAAGGGAAGTGGATCATGAGAAAACTTCCGGGCAATATAGTTATAGAAGCCGGAATGTATAAAAACAATCAAAAACAAGGATGTTGGGTAAGGCATAACCAAAAAGGCGAATTTGTAGATTCTGTTTTTTATAAAAACGATATGCCAGCGCAATAGAGTTATTAGAGGCTAGAACCACCGTGAACACAGAGTTCGTTGCGGCGGATCACAGAGTTCATTTAGTTAAAGTAATAAAAAACAGCGCTAATAGCGCTGTTTTTTGTGAGGTAATAAGCCTCTTTAGTATTTGTTTTTTGTGTTTACCTAGTCGCCCCTCAAATAGTCTATAAGTGTTGATATTATTTAGTCGTCCCTCAAAAACTCTGTAAGCCTTGTTATTATTGAGTTTGTTTAAAAATAGTGCGATAAAAATCTACCGAAAAAAGTAAAAAAGG